>NZ_RZSJ01000316.1:0-6904 GCF_003998025.1 Mesorhizobium sp. M8A.F.Ca.ET.021.01.1.1 | reverse complement strand
CCGCAGAATCTGTCGGATGAGGAAATCGACAGCCTCGCCTGAGCCCGCCCGGGATTCAGCCCCCCAGCCAGCAAAAACATTCCGCCGGCCGGCCGTTCCGGCGATGCGTTTCGCTTGAATGTCCCGCCGATAGAGCCTATTTAGAACTATTCCAAACTAGTTGCCCAAAACGGGCATGGAGACGGCCATGTTCATCCAGACCGAGTCGACGCCCAATCCGGCGACGTTGAAGTTCCTGCCTGGCAAGGAAGTGCTGCTCGAAGGCACCGCCGATTTCCGCGATGCTGACAGTGCGGCGACGGCCTCGCCGCTGGCTGGGCGGCTGTTCGAAATCCCTGGCGTCACTGGCGTGTTCTTCGGCTATGATTTCATCACCGTGTCGAAGGACGGTCCGGACTGGCAGCACCTGAAGCCGGCGATCCTCGGCGCCATCATGGAGCATTTCATGTCCGGCGCGCCTGTCATGGCCAAGGCCGGCCCCGCCGCCGAGACCAGCCAGACGGGCGAATTCTACGACAAGGCCGACGAGGAGCTCGTCATCACCATCAAGGAGTTGCTCGACACGCGCGTGCGCCCGGCGGTCGCCCAGGACGGCGGCGACATCACCTTCCGTGGCTTCGAGAACGGCACCGTGTTCCTGCACATGAAAGGTGCCTGTGCCGGTTGCCCGTCCTCGACGGCGACGTTGAAGCACGGCATCCAGAACCTGCTTCGCCATTTCGTGCCGGAAGTACAGCAGGTCGAACAGGTTTCCTGATTCTTCTTCCGCGCCGCCAGTCGATCTGCGAGCGCGGCCTGAAACATCCTATCCGCGAACAACAAAAAACCGGGCCGAATTGCCCGGTTTTCTGTTTGGGACGTCCGTTGTTGCCTAGACGGTCCGCGTATGAAAGGTGACTTCCAATTTAACCACGATATGCCGAAAAAGCGGACAGGCTTTCCGGCACCATGGCCTAAAGAACGATGACCTTGGCGCCGACCTCGGCGCGATCATAGAGGTCGATGACATCCTGGTTCATCAGGCGGATGCAGCCCGACGACATGGCCTTGCCGATCGAGTTCCATTCCGGGCTGCCGTGCAGGCGGTAGCCCATGTCGCCGCCCTTGTTGAACAGGTACATGGCGCGCGCGCCGAGCGGGTTCTTCAGGCCTGGATCCATGCCGCCGGCGAACTTGGCGAGTTCGGGCTGGCGCTTGATCATCTGCGAGGGCGGCGTCCAGGTCGGCCATTCGCGCTTGATGGCGATATGGGCGGTGCCGTGCCATTCGAAGCCCTCGCGGCCGACGCCGATGCCGTAGCGGATGGCCCGGCCGTCACCCTCGACGAAGTACAGAAACTTGTTCTGCGTATCGACGATGATGGTGCCCGGCTTTTCCTTGGTGTCGTAGCTGACTTCCTGGCGATGGTACTTCGAGGGAACCTTCTCGATCGGGATGCGCGGCAGCTGGTAACCGGCATCGGTCACCGCGCCATAGTCGTTGGAAAAGATCTGCCCGCCGATGGTGCTGCAACCGGCAATAGCGGTGGACAGCGCCAATGCGGCAAGTATTGCAAGCGACTTCATGCGCATGTGGTGATCCGGTGCCCTGCCCAAACTGGAGCGGCACGAGTCGGCCGCTTTCTCGCCATCATTCATGCTGGCATTTGCTTTGCTTGCCAAGCACACGATGCCTATATGCGGGGACTTACGTGCTGGTATGCGTATCACTATGGTATTTCGGCAACATACTTCACCGGATTGTGAAGGAAATTCAATGGGGCCTGAATCACGGGCCCCGCAAAATCGAGGACCCGCCATGAATGTCGGCGACGCCGCCCACCGCTCAGGCCTGCCTGCCAAGACCATCCGCTACTACGAGGAGATCGGCCTGATCGCGCCCGCGCGCGCCGCCAATGGCTACCGCGATTATTCGGGCGACGACATCCACCGGCTGGCCTTCCTGCGCCGCGCGCGCAATCTCGGCTTTTCCATAGACGATTGCCGTCAGCTGATGGCGCTCTACAGGGATCGCGGCCGCGCCAGCCACGATGTGCGCGCGATCGCCGCCGCCCATGTCACGGCCATCGAGGAGAAAGTGCGCGAATTGCAATCGATGCGCTCGACGCTGCAGAAGCTCGTCCACGCCTGCCATGGCGACGAGCGGCCGGATTGTCCGATCCTGGATGATATGGCGGGGGCGGCGTTAGTCGGCGACAAACCCCAGCGCAGGATCGATGGACAACGTGTTGAAGACGGTGATCAACGCCAGGGTGCCGAAGGGCGACAAGCCGGATAGGTGTTGGCGGTGCGAGCGGCCTTGCTACTTCTCCGTGAAGGCCGCCAGCATTGGTTCGTGTGGTATATTGCATGCTCTAATATGAGCGTAGGATATAGGCACTGCCGCTGTCCCACTGACCGGTGACCCCGGTGATCGGAGAGACCGCATGACCCGCGACCAGATGCTCGCCCACCTTCGCGCCGCCGATGCGGTCGCTCGCGAGGCTGCCGCGCACGGCCACCATCCGTTCGGTGCGGTGCTGGTTGGCCCCGATGGCGCGATCCTCATGCGCCAAGGCAACATCGACACCGTGCATCACGCCGAAACCGAACTTGCGCGGCGCGCGGCGGCAGCCTATTCGCCGGAGTTTCTCTGGACATGCACGCTGGTCTCGACCGGCGAGCCCTGTGCGATGTGCACCGGAACGCTCTACTGGGCAAATATCGGCCGGCTGGTCTACGGCTTCGAGGAAACCGAACTCCTCGCGCTGACTGGCGACCATCCCGAAAACCCGACGATGAGCCTGTCCTCGCGCATTGTGCTCGGCTCTGGACAGAAGAAGATCGAGGTTCACGGCCCCTTCCCCGAAATTGCGGACGAACTGGTCTCGGTGCACCGTGGCTTCTGGCAGCGGTAGTGGTTCTTCGCGCCCAAGGGGTGGGTTGTCAAATATCCAATCGGGCGATTCTATGGTTGACAAACCCAAAGTGAAATAGGAATTTGGTCCTCGACAAGCCGGCATTTGCAGGAGAGCCACTATTAGACCTCGCTAATATATGCTACCGGGTCATGCGAGGGGGTATGTCATGGAGCAGCCTCGAAGATGGATTGCACTGGCGTTGCTTGTCTTGGCGGCTGACGCGGATGCGCACGACATCTACACCGGCAAAAAAGACCCGGTTATGCAAGCTGACTGCTGTGGCAATAAAGATTGCCATCCGATAGACGCTAACCAGGTCAGGGAAACCAAGGACGGCTATTACGTCAGATCGTCTCACCCGGCTTATATGAATGAGTCACAAGAGCCGGAGTGGTTTATCCCTAGGTCGCGCGTCCAAGCTTCTCCCGATGACCGCTACCACCTCTGTGAGCATTTAATGACGTTCTTTCGAACGATCATTCCCCATACGAAGTTCGAAGCCTACGAAAGATACAACTGGCGGTGCTTCTTCGCGCCCAAGGGCACGAGTTCAATCCCATAAGGTAGAGGGTCTAGGGAGATAACATTCCCAGCGCTGAGGGGTGACCGGCGCCGGGGCTAAAGGCATGTACGCAGTACCTGCATGACCTAACGTGAGCTTGCGCTCATAGAGTGAACGAAGGGTGAATTGGACTACCCAGCCGTAGGGGAATGGCCCTATAGCGGTTACCTCTGAGGGTAATTAAGCCTATGGAATGGCTACAGGTGTTGTAGAAAATTTTAGGCCCCGCACGTTTTCGGATTTAGCATCCTAAACTGGCGAGGCCCGCAAGTCCCCGAAGGGATGTGGCCCTTATATGGGGCAGAACCTTTAACGAATCAACCACAAAACGCGTTCCTACGATACCCGGCCCGCGAGGTTACAGCCCTAACGCATGCCTCAGACCAGCTTCGATTCTGGCCAAATCCGCCGCAGACACCTGTTCTTGCAGGAATTTTCCGCGTCGCTGAACGCGGTCGAGCCGAGCATGAGAGACATGGTCCACCAGCTCGCAAATAGCCCAAGTATCTACGGTTAAGCTTCGATACGGCCCAACGGTGAACGGAACGTGTGAAGGCTCAATAGCGCGAGGTTCCGTGGCCGAAAGCGGCACCACTACGCACTTTCCTGGCAACCAGATTTTCTCGCCCTCCGCAGTTTCTCCTCCAGATATCCTGAAATTATAGGATCTCGGCGAAACCACCACCACACGACGCGTTTTTGGCATTTCTGGTGGAACGCATCCCATGTCGAAATTACACATCAGGATCGAGCCACGCTGAGGCGTGAACGAAATCATTTCGAAACGATCTATGAAAATCAGCCGTCTTCGGGCTTCGGGGTTTCTATATCAGGGCTTCGACGGCTCACGCTTACGGCGCACCAATTCCTTTATCTGCTCATTGGTGAGCTTCGGCGCGTGGGCAATCTTGTTCACCACGGCCTCGAAGGCAGCGTCTGACTGATCGGTTTTCAGTTCGCGTGCAGCTTCGCGGAACTTTTCGATCTGCGGCTTATCTGCTGGCTTGGACATAGGAATATAGACTCCGATTCGGAGGTATGTTAAGCGAATAGGGCGGGCCTCATGACCCGCCCTGCCGTCTAAGGCATTTGCCGCAGCCCTTAAGCTACGGCATCAGTTATTCTAACGGCTTGCCACATGGGATACTCCTTAATCGTAGACCGTCGGGGTCGGGTTGGGAGATTGAACAGGGGCTGAATCCTGTTCGACGTCTGGGCCGCCCTCGGGCGGCCCATTCTCGTTGAGGAACCCAGGCTCCTCTTTTTCAAGCCTGAAAGCCAATGCAACCAGCATGTCTTTGCGGGCAATCGTCCCTGATTTCTTTAGGTCGGTCAAAGCCGGGCTGATGGACGACATCGGCACGATTTTCCCGGTCTCCTTAGCGAGGTAATCCCTGATTTGATTTGCGGTTTGCCAGAGCCCTCGCGGCTGGGTCAGCGCCTCTATAATAAGGGCGTTCTTCGTTTTTGCCTTTTGCGGAAGGGGGATACCAGAGGTGATGCCGGTGATAGTCGGCCGCTCGCGTACTCGCGCTGGCTCGATGGTCGCCGTATACTCCACCGCTTTCTCCCGCAGCGACTGCCACCGCTCGGCAAGCTTCAGGAGCCCTTCTTCGATAAAGGCAAGTTCGCGGTCTTCCTGCGCGATCTGCCGGCGCCGGGCGCGAACGTCTTCAAGGCTAAAATTCGGTTGGGTCATACCGCCCATTAAGCCGAGTCTTATCCTCAAGGCAAGCGGAATCATAATCTCGCTTCTGTGTCGCGGAACAAAACATGCTCAAAGCAGAAGCTGGCTTGTGGAAAACTCAATCGAGCAGGCTTAATCGCATAAGCATATCGTTATGGCTTACGCCGACCATACCGCCAGAGTGGTAGCTCTAGCTGCACCGGCTTTCGGAAGTGCGTCCGCTTATCGTCAAGCAGGTCTATGATAGGTGAGGCGCTTACCAGCGGCACCCTTCAAGGCGATGAATGCACGGGTGCCGTCATCAACGCCAAGCGCGATGCGGTTCGAATACCGGAAATCGAACTCTGCCAGATAGCGATGCAGGTGGTGTTCGGCGCAATGCTGGTAAACGCCTTTCATGCCGCGCTTGAAGACGCTGTAGAAGCCTTCCACGGTATTGGTGTGGATGGTCTTTTCGCCTTCGTAGCGGACGTATTCGTCCTTGGAATGCGTGACGACATCGTGAGAAGCGAATTCCTGGCCCGCGCGGCGATAGATACCGCTCTCGTCAGTCATGAGCGCGCTTTCCTTGGCGATGTTGGCGCGGACGATCGGCATGACGTTGCCCATGCGGGCAGTATCGACGTGGAAGGAACGGGCGCGGCCACCACGCTCGACAAGCGTAACGACCGTGTTCTTGTGTGCGCCGCCGCCCTTCTTCACAGGAGTGCCAGCCAGACGGCCAATGTACGTCTCATCGACTTCCACGGTCTTGCCGTTGCCGCCAAGCGGGGAGAAGTCGCCAGACGCCATTGCAAGGCGAATGCGGTGGCACAGGAACCAAGCCGCCTCATAGGTGCATTCGAGTATGCGGTGCATCTGGTGGGCGCTAATGCCCTTCTTAGAGGCGCACATAAGGTGGATAGCCTGAAGCCACTTGGTGAGCGGCAGATGGCTTTCCTCGAAAATGGATCCCATGCGAACAGTGAACTGCGAACGGCAGGCGCTGCACTTATACAGGCCGTGACGCTCGACGCCGTGCGGGTTCTTTTTGGAAGGCTTGGTGCGAACGCCCTTCAAGGCGTAGTGGCGATCAACGCTACCGCACTTGGGGCAAACAGGACCGTTCGGCCACAGTATGGATTCGACATGCTCGAAAGCCTTTGCTTCGTCATGGAACTCGGGGCGCGACAGAACGGACATGGGAATCTCCTATGTCCTTACCCTACGTAATCACTTTGGGTTTGTCAACCAGATAATCGCCTCCAATCGCCGGGTTCAAACCGTGAACAAAATCTGGCATGGTGCCTGGCATGCCAATCATCTCCCCGATTCCCCTGAATCCTCTGATCGACGGCCGCCAGTCCGAGCGCGCCATGCTGGTGCGGCGCGGCGTGCAGCGGTTGCTGATGCAAATGGGCGCGCATGTACTGCCTGAGCTGTCGCTGGCCACCGGCCGCCGAGCCGACCTCGTGGCGCTGACCCGGCAGGGCGACATCTGGATCATCGAGATCAAATCCTCGATCGAGGATTTTCGCGTCGACCGCAAATGGCCTGATTACCGGCTACATTCCGACCGTTTTTTCTTCGCCACCCATCCCGGCGTGCCGGCGGAGATTTTTCCGGAAGAGTGCGGGTTCATCCTCTCCGACGGCTATGGCGCTGAAATCCTGCGCGACGCACCCGAACACCGCATGGCGGCGGCAACGCGCAAGGCGCTGATGCTGCGCATCGCGCGCGCCGGTGCTTCGCGGCTGCTCTCGGCGGAGCTTGCGGG
>NZ_RZSJ01000315.1:0-6914 GCF_003998025.1 Mesorhizobium sp. M8A.F.Ca.ET.021.01.1.1 | reverse complement strand
GCGCTGGGCTGTTCGATTGGGCGGCCTTGCTGTCGCTGGGCTCGGCGGCGCTCTACGGCTTCTCGCAATTGATGGCCCGCAAGATCGGCGACACCGAATCGTCTACCGTCATGGCCTTCTACCAGAACGGCGCCTATCTCGTCGGCGCCGCCGTGGTCGCCGGCACGTTCCACCTCGCCGGCATAACCCACGCCGTCCATCCGAGCCTCGAATTCCTGGTGCGGCCGTGGATCTGGCCGTCACTGCCGGATTTCCTGAAAATGGCGGCGTGCGGGTTCGTCGCCTCGGCCGGCATGATCCTGCTCTCGCAAGGCTACCGGCTGGCACCGGCCAACCGCGTCGCCACCTTCGAATATACCGGCATCCTGTGGTCGCCGCTGTGGGGTTTCCTGTTCTTCGCCGAGGTACCACGCTCGACAACCGTGATCGGCGCGGCGCTCATCATCGGCGCCGGCCTGCTGGCGCTCAACACCGAGCGGCGGACCGCTCCGGCGCCGGCGCTTGTCGCCAGGGATCCAGCCTGATCAGGCGAAGCAGATCAGCGCCCGTTCGACGCGCGAACGGATCTCGGCCAGCGTGAAGGGCTTTTGCACGACATCGAGGATGATGCCGTTCAATTCCTCGGCGCGCTCGCGCTGGTCGGCATAGCCGGTCATCAGCATGATCTTCATCGCCGGGAAAAGCGCCGCGGCCGCAACCGCCATCTCGATGCCGTCCATCTCCGGCATGCGGATGTCGGAGACGACGAGATCGTAGCCGCCGTTTGCGGCGCGGATCAGCGAAAGCCCCTGCGCGCCATCGGCGGCGATATCGATTGCGTGGCCGGCGCGTTCGAGCGCGCGGGCTGCCAGGGTGCGGACGGACTCATCGTCCTCGACGATCAGAAGCTTTGCCATGGCCGGCATATTTGGCGGTGAAAAGTTGACTTTTCCTGAAGGCGGGACGGGTCAGCAAGTCTTTTTGGAGAGTGGCTCAAACGTCGCCTTTGACGACACCCACGAACGGCAATTCACGAAAGGCGTGCGCAACGTCCATGCCATAGCCGACGACGAAATAGTCGGGGCAGTCGAAGCCGACATAGTCGGCATTGAGCGCGGTCTGGCGGCGCATGCGCTTGTCGAGCAGCACGGCGATGGAACAGCTTTTCGCGCCACGCGACAGCATCAGGTCGCGGGTGAAGCTCAGCGTCTTGCCCGATTCCAGAATGTCGTCGATCAACAGCACGTCGCGGCCGGCAACCTCGTTGTCGATGTCGCGCAGCACCCTCACCTCGCCGCTGCTGGTGCCGGCGCCATAGCTGGAGATGAAGATGAACTCGACTTCCGGCGACAGGCCGACATCGTGCATGGCCCGGATCAGGTCGGCGGCGAAGATGAACGAGCCTTTCAGCACCGAAATCACCAAGAGATCGTGATAGTCGTGCCCGGCGATCTCCTTGGCGAGTTCGAGATTGCGCCGCGCGATCGCCGATGCCGAAAACAGGACTTCGATGTCCTTGCCGCGTACGATGGGCATTGATGGTCTTCCCCGGTGTCGCCTACTTGGCGAAAGTAACCAAAACGGTTCTTACGCCGTTCTTAGGCACGTCGAGCCGGCTGGCAAAGCCGAATCTTTCGCCCGACGCCAGCGAATGGCCGGATGTCCCCAACGTATAGCGGGTCGTGCGCCCGTCATTGCCCGTCACCCGGATTTCGAGCGGCGGCAGGGTCGCGGGGCTTGTTCCGTCATTGGCGGCCTCCCCATCGACGAACAGCACCGGATTGGCGCCCGAGACGTCGACGCGTGAGGTGACGCCTGAAATGGTCAGCGCCGACGCTTGCGCGCCGGCCAGGAACGGCGCCTGGCGCACCAGCGCGTGGCCACCGGAAACCCAGAACGCGGCAAGGGCTGCGCCGATGCCGGCGATCCAGAAAATCGGACCGCCGCGCGAGGCCGGCCGCTGCTCCGCCGGCGCTTCCGGCTTGCGCAGCATGTCCATGCCCTCGATGGGCGGGGTGACAATCAGGCGCGGCAGCGGCGAAACGTTTTCGACCGGTGAAACGGGCCGCGACACCACAACATAGTCCGCATCGACGATATCTGCCGCCGGACCGCGCACGATCCGGTCCGCCATGGCAATTGCCGGCGGTTCGGTCATGATTTCGCCGGAAACCGGGCGCGCGGTTCGTTCCTCAGCCATCATGGCCCCAGCATTGCGGCACGTTCGCTTTTCGTTTCTTTTGCGTAAACACAAATGGTTAACGCTTCCCCACCGGAGCCCTCTTGAAGAGCCGAAACAAGCCAGGAATTAACCGCCGGTTAACCATGCCGGCCGATGGTCTTTTCACAGAACAGGCTGGCTCGCCGCGGCCAGGAACCTCAGGTCGTCGAAATTGATTCGCTTCGAAAATGTCGGCCTCCGCTATGGCATGGGTCCGGAAATCCTCCGCGACATCTCCCTGCATATACCGGAGCGCTCCTTCCAATTCCTGAGCGGGCCTTCGGGCGCCGGCAAGACGACGTTGCTGCGCCTTTTGTTCATGTCGCTGAAGCCGACGCGTGGGCTGATCACCATCTTCGGCAAGGACCGCTCCCGCATCTCACGCACCGAGCTGCCGCACCTGCGCCGGCGCATCGGCGTGGTGTTCCAGGATTTTCGCCTGCTCGACCACATGACCACTTACGAAAACGTCGCTTTGCCATTGCGCGTGCGCGGGCGCGAGGAGGCGAGCTACCGCACCGACGTCACCGAGCTCTTGAAATGGGTGGGGCTCGGCGAGCGCATGCATGTGCTGCCGCCGGTCCTGTCAGGCGGCGAGAAGCAGCGCGCCGCGATCGCGCGCGCCCTGATCGAACAGCCGGAAATCCTGCTCGCCGACGAGCCGACCGGCAATGTCGATCCGCCGCTGGCGCGGCGCCTGCTGCGGCTGTTCATCGAGCTCAATCGCCTCGGCACCGCGGTGGTGATCGCTACCCACGATCTCGGCTTGATGGAACAGGTCGACGCGCGCCGCATGATCCTGGCCGGCGGAAGGCTGGATATCTATGACTGATCTGTCCGCCGAGCATTTCGAAGAGCAGGACGCCGAGGCAGCCGTCGCAAGACCGCGCGCCCAGCGCAAGATGGCGCCGATCGTGCCGGCGCAGAACATTGCCGGCCGCGCCTTGGTGCTGGTCATCGCCATCATGACCTTCCTGTCCTGCCTGACCTTCGGCGCGGTGACGCTGGTGCGCGATACGGCCTCGGTATGGGAAAACCAGATTTCGCGCGAGGCGACCATCCAGATCAAACCGGCCGAGGGCCTCGACATGGAGGCAGCGCTTACCCAGGCTTCGCAGATCGCCAGCGAATTCCCCGGCGTGAAGTCGACCCGGATCATCGACCGCGAAGCGACCGCCAGGCTGCTGGAGCCCTGGCTAGGTTCGGGCCTCAATATCGACGACCTGCCGGTGCCGCGCCTGATCATCGTCACCATCGACGAGAACAGCCCGCCAGACTTCGCCGCCATGCGCGCCGCGATCGCGCCGAAACTGCCGAGCGCATCGCTCGACGACCACCGCACCTGGGTCGACCGGCTGGTAGCCATGGCCCGCACCACGGTGACCATCGGCATCGCCGTTCTGGCCCTGATGCTGTCGGCAACCGTGCTGACGGTGGTCTTTGCCACCCGCGGGGCCATGGCCGGCAACGGCCACATCATCGAGGTGCTGCATTTCGTCGGCGCCGAAGCGCAGTTCATCGCGCGCGAATTCCGCCGGCATTTCCTGGTCACAGGCATGAAGGGCGCGGCTGCCGGCGGAGCGGCGGCGGTGCTCGTCTTCATCGTTTTCTCCTGGTGGTCGTCGCGCAACATGGCAACACCACAGGCCGATCAGGCAACCGCTTTGTTCGGCAACTTCGCCATCGGCTCGGCGGGTTACCTGGGTGTCGTCCTGATGGTGCTGGTGATTGGCGCGCTGACGGCGGCGACCTCACACGCCACCGTCGTCGCCTATCTCAGCGACATCGACGTTCGCCAACCCGACGCATGAAAGGAGTTCGTCTTGGCGTGGATGGAACGAGCGCGATCACGGATGGAGAATTTGCGTAACGCAAAGTGCGTCTTTTACCTACCAAACGCCGCATTTCGGGATTAACCATATGGCTATGGACGTGCGGGATTCGACCGGAACGGCTGGACAGCTGCCAGTGGTGGTTGCCCGTTGGCGCGGCCATGGCAGGGTTAGCCGTTTAAGGACCGCCCTGCGTCTCTCCGCTCTCTCGCTGCTTATGCTCGCAATGGTGTTCGCTGGCGGCTTCGGCTGGTTTGCCAGCAAGGTCAGTCACCTGACCACGCCCGCCAACCCAGCCAAGGCCGATGCCATCATCGTGTTGACCGGCGGCCAATCGCGGCTCGACGCCGCGATGGAACTGCTCGCGTCCGGTAAGGGCGAGCGGCTCTTGATCAGCGGCGTCCATCCCTCGGCCAGCCGTCGCCAGCTTCAGGCGGCGACCGGCGGCGACAAGAAACTGTTTTCCTGCTGCGTCGACATCGATCGGGCCGCGCTCGACACGATCGGCAATGCCGAGGAGAGCGCCAAATGGGTGGAAAACCATGCCTATGGCACGGTCATCCTGGTCACCAACAACTATCACATGCCACGCAGCCTGCTGGAGATGGGACGGCTGTTGCATGGCGCCAAGCTTGAGCCCTATCCGGTGGTCAATTCCAATCTCGACAATGGCGGCTGGCTGACCAAGCCGCGGGCGTTGCGGGTGCTGTTCACCGAATACACCAAATATCTGCTGGCGCTGGCACGTGGTATTATCCCGGTGAAGCCGACGCCCGAAGGCATCGCGCTGGCCGAAACCGCCGCCGGCGGCTGAGCCCGCGTCATTCCTTGGCGCCAGCCCCTGAAACGCCCTTGAGGCGCGCGATCTCCTGTTCAAGGTTCTGGATGCGCCGGTCGCGCTCGGCAAGCGCCGCCGCCACATCAGCCGCCTCGAAGCGCTGCGGTATATGTTGCGGGCAATTGGCGTCCCACGCCGAGACGGTGAACAGGATGACCTGCTCGGGACGCGCCTTGTAGTCCGGCGGCATCAGCCTCGCTGTCAACTCGGCATCGTCTTCGACAATGCGTGCCGTACCCCAGATCTTGATGCGCTGGCGCATCATGTAGTCGATCAGGAACAGGAAGGCCCTCGGATTGTCGGCCAGATTGCCCTGCGTGATGAACTGCTTATTGCCCAGAAAATCCGCGAAGCCGATCGTCTTCTCCTCGAGCGCCTTGAGAAAGCCGGCAGGGCCGCCGCGGTGTTGGATATAGGGCTGGCCATCGCCATTGGCAGTCGACAGGAAGACGCTGGTCTGCATTCTGATGAAAGCGGCAAGGTCCGGTGTGATCGCCGATTGCCAGCCGCCGCGCTCCTCGACGCGGGCATAGGACTGGCGCGAACCCTTGCGCGCCTGGATCGCCTTGACTGTTGGCGTGAAGGCGACATCGCTCGTAAAAGCGTGTGCGTTCATCGAGACCTCCTTGCATGTTTCTAGAGCCCGAGCTCCGACAGCGTCGGGTGGTCGTCCGGCCGCCGGCCGAGCGGCCAGTGATATTTGCGCTCGGCCTCGGCAATCGGCAGGTCGTTGATGCTGGCGATGCGCAGGCGCATCAGCCCGTGCTCATCGAATTCCCAGTTCTCGTTGCCATAACTGCGGAACCATGAACCGTTGTCGTCGTGCCATTCATAGGCGAAGCGCACGGCGATGCGGTTGCCGTGGAAGGCCCACACCTCCTTGATCAGCCGGTAGTCGAGTTCGCGGCTCCATTTGCGGGTCAGGAAGGCCTGGATAGCATCGCGCCCTTGCAGGAATTCGGCGCGGTTGCGCCAGCGGCTGTCCGCCGTATAGGCAAGCGCCACCCGCGCCGGGTCGCGCGAGTTCCAGGCATCCTCCGCCATGTGCGCCTTCTGGGCTGACGTCTCGGCGGTGAAGGGTGGAAGCGGCGGGCGGCTCTCAGACATGGGATTCCTCTGCGGCATGAAGGGTGGGGACCGACGGGCACCGCCACTCCTATCCGGATTCAGGCAGCATCTCGGGCGCAAACAACCGGAAAATCAATGTCGGTCTGGGCAACCTCATTGATATAGTTGGTCCAGACGTTCAGGGCGACATGCTGGACGATCTCGATGATCTCCCCATCGTCATAGCCTGCGAGCCTGACAGCGGCGAGATCCTCCTGGCCGACCTGTCCTCGGCTTTGCGCAACGCTGGCGGCAAAACGCACCGCCGCAGCTGCCTTGGGGTCCGAGGAGCCGCCGTGGCGGTTGGCGATCATCTCGGCATCGTCGAGCCTGGCGAGCGTCTTGCCGAGATAGCTGTGCGCGGACAGACAATAGTTGCAGCCATTGATCTCGGCGATCGCCAGCGCGATGCGCTCGCGCGTCGGCGCCGCAAGCCGGCCCTTGGCCAAAGCTCCCATCATGCCGAGATAACCTTCCAGCGCGGCCGGACTGTTGGCGACCATCCGAAACAGGTTCGGCACGACACCGAGCTGTTTTTCCACGGCCTGCAGCATCGGCTGCGCGGCGGCGGGAGCGGTTGCGATCGACGAAGGCGTGGCAATGCGGGGCATGAAGATTTCCTTGTTGAGATGCCTCGCTTATATGCAGCCTTCCATGTTGCGGATGTAGATGCCATATTTGCAATCAACCCTTCCATTTTCTGGAAGAAATGATGGATCGTCTTGAAGCCATGTCCCTTTTCGTCGCGGCGGCGGAAGGCGGCAGCCTTTCCGCCGCCGCGCGCCGTTCGGACGTTCCGCTAGCAACGGTCAGCCGCAAGGTCTCCGAGCTGGAGCGGCACCTGAAGACACGGCTGTTGAACCGCTCGACGCGGCGGCTCACACTGACCGATGCGGGCCATGCCTATCTCGCGGCCTGCCGCCGCATTTTGGACGAG
>NZ_RZSJ01000314.1:0-6916 GCF_003998025.1 Mesorhizobium sp. M8A.F.Ca.ET.021.01.1.1 | reverse complement strand
CATCCTCGGCGGCGGCCACGTCGCGCGTGCGCGCGGCGAGCCAGGCGACCAGCTTGCCATAGCTCTGCCGGGCGGCGGCCTCGGCGACCGCCCGGGCGATCTCCGGGCGACTGTCCATCACGCCGTCACTTCTTGGGCATATAGTCGGCCATTTCCCAGATCGGCCGCAGCTCGACCGTGCCGGTGCTGGCCGCCGGACAGCGTGCCGCCCAGTCGATGGCGGTATCGATGTCGGCCGCCTCGATCATGTAGAAACCGGCAAGCTGCTCCTTGGTGTCGGCATAGGGGCCGTCGATCACGTTGGTCTTGCCGTCGGCGATCCGCACCGAGGTGGTCGCCTGGGTCGGACGCAGCCTTTCGCCGGCCAGCCACGCCCCGGACTTCTTCAACGCCTCGGTATAGGCGGCATAGGCCGCGCTCATCTGCTGGGCTTTCTCGATCGGCGTGTTCGCCAGCGCGGCTTCGTCGTTGTTGATCAAAAGCATGTATCGCATGGGTCTTCTCCCGTGGTTTCGAGGGCCGCGTCCTTGCGGGGCCAGACGTATGTCGCGCGGCGGTGGCCGATTTCGACAGGTTGCGGAAAAAACTTTCGTCTCCGGCCGCGCCTTGTGCAAGCGGGCATGCGATTCAAGGGCTCGGGGGCCGGCATGGAGCCGCCGGAAGGTGCGGTGAGATGGCTGGTGGATTTATGCGCCCAGAATGGGCGCGCGGCGTCGCGTCATGCTCGCCCTCCGGCGCCACCGGCAATGGCTGGAAGCTGTACACGGATGGCTTGCATCAAAGGATGGGGAAGGCGGCTTGGGACGGTCGGTCACACTGGCCTCGGCTGCTTATGTCCTGTGACACTAAGCCAGCCGATGGCGGTCTCAAAGACGCGGCGATGGCGCACGCTGTCTGCCGGCGAAGGCCGGACGTTCGGCGCGATAGGTCGTGGCGCGGGACGAGGCACCCGGCCTGCAGATGCGGCTGTTGTGGCGGCTCTCGAAAGTCATGGTCAGTGCGCGCCCAGCGAGGTGCCGCGACGGGCGCAGGCCGGACCGGGGCCGCGCATGTAGTAGCGCTCGGGCCGATAGGTCGGCGCGACGAATTCGCGGATGGCGGCGGCATAGCCGATGAGGTGCGTGAGGAAGTTCATTTTACCCGGTCCCTGTCCCGATTTTCGGATGTCCCTTCCGAATTGCGAGAACGATAGCATCAAGGCGTGAATACTCAGTGAACGCGATGTTAATTTTTGGTCGAAAACCCGTCGCTTCGTGGCCGGAATGCGGCTGATTCGGGTGTTTCGGTGCCCCTTGTCGTCATTTCGGCTGGTGTGACTTTTGCATCACATATGTTTCGTTTGAATGTCGCCTTGGCGCGCTTTTGTTTCAACTTTCGAACCGTCGCTGGAATTTCCTTGCCGGATGGCCGGTGGGGTCGGAACCGGCCCGGGCAACGGACGTTGGGATCACGGCATTGCCGGCTCACAGGTGCTGCCTGTCGGCAGGCCGGAATCCCGCCACAAGCAAGAGCAATGGAAAGGCTGAAATCATGGGCTTCTTTTCGAAGGACATCAAAACACTGGACGATCTCTTCGTGCACACGCTGCGCGACATCTATTATGCCGAGAAGCAGATCGAGAAGGCGTTGCCGAAGATGATCGACAAGGCAACCGATCCGCAATTGAAGGCCGGCTTCGAAAAACATCTCGAACAGACCAAGGGCCATATCGAACGCGTCGAGGAGGTGTTCGAGCTGCACGGCGTGAAGGCCAAGCCGGTGAATTGCCCGGCCATTGACGGCATTCTCGAGGAGGCCGACGACGTCAGCAGCGATGTCGATGACAAGGATGTTCTCGACGCCGCGCTGATCGCTTCCGCCCAGGCCGTCGAGCACTATGAGATGACCCGCTACGGCACCTTGATCGCCTGGGCCAAACAGCTCGGCCGCAGCGACTGCGCCAATGTGCTGGCCAAGAACCTCAGGGAAGAGCAGGCGACGGATCGCAAGCTGACCGAGATGGCGGAAAGCAAGATCAACCTGCAAGCCGCCGAATAGGGGCTGACAGCCGTGGCCGGCGGCAACCGCGCCGGCCACGGCCGGATCGCGTTGGAACCGAGTGGGGTGGTCGTCCGTTCCAGCTGATCTTTCCAAGGGGAAATCATCATGGCGCCGCGCCCGGCCTGGAAAGGCTATCTGAAGCTCTCGCTGGTCACGTGTGCCATCGAACTGACCAATGTCGTCACCCATGCCGAGAAGGTCTCGTTCCGCATCCTCAACCGCAAGACCGGCAATACGGTGAAGCGGATCTACGTCGATGCCGAGACCGGCAAGCCGATCGAGGACGGCGACGAGATCAAGGGCTACGAGATCGATAAGGGCGATTTCGTCCGTATAGAGGAGGACGAGATCGAGGCGGTGCAGATCGAATCCTCGCACACGATGAGCCTCGACGGCTTCGTCGACAAAGCCTCGATCGAGCAGATCTATCTCGACACGCCCTACTATGTCGCGCCGGCAGACACGGTTTCGGAAGAGGCCTTCGCCGTCATCCGGGATGCCATGGCGGGCAAGAAGATGGCGGGGCTTGCCCGCATCGTGCTCTATCAACGCGAACGTCCCGTGGTCATCGAGCCGCTCGGCAAGGGCATGGTGCTGACGACGCTGCGCTACGACAACACGGTGCGCCAGCCGGAGAGCGTCTTCGGCGACATCAAGGCGGTGAAAACCGACCAGGAGATGACCGATCTCGCCGAACTCATCATCGACAAGAAGAAGGCGAAGTTCGATCCGTCGAAATTCGAGGACAAATATGAGGACGCCCTGCTCGAACTGATCCGCGCCAAGAAGGCGGGGCACAAGGCGCCGAAGGCCAAGGCCGCTCCCAAGCCCTCCAACGTCGTCAATCTGTTCGACGCGCTGAAGAAGAGCCTCTCGTCGGACTCCGGCCCGTCGAAACCATCATCCCAGGCGAAAGCCAAGCCGGCGACCAAAAGCGCCAAGGCGAAAAGCGTTGCGCCGAAACGCAAATCGGCCTGAGGATACGAGATGGCAAGCCTCGAACAGTATCATTCGAAGCGCGACTTCAAGAAGACCGCGGAGCCGGCCGGCAAGGTTACGCGCGGGAAGAAGGGCGGCGGCATCTTCGTGATCCAGAAGCATGCCGCGACAAGGCTGCATTACGATTTTCGCCTCGAGCATGACGGCGTGCTGTGGAGCTGGGCGGTGACGCGCGGTCCTAGCCTCGACCCGCACGAAAAGCGGCTGGCCGTGCATGTCGAGGATCATCCCATCGACTATGCCGGCTTCGAAGGCACCATCCCCAAGGGCGAATATGGCGGCGGCTCGGTGCTCGTCTGGGACGAAGGAACCTGGATGCCCGAGGACGAACCCGCGAAGATGATGAAGAAGGGGCACATCAACTTCGAGCTGGAAGGCCACAAGCTGCGTGGCAAATGGCATCTGGTGCGGCTGCGGCCGCGCCCGGGCGAAAAACGAGACAACTGGCTGCTGATCAAGTCCGACGATGCCGCCGCGCGCCCCGGCGAGGATATTCTCAACGACGAGCCGAAGTCGGTGAAATCAGGCCTGACGATCGAGGAGGTCGGCGAAGGCAAGGCGGCCAAGGGCGAGAAACCCAAGGTCTGGCACTCGAACAAGCCGGCCACCGGCAAGGCCAAGGCCGGGGCCAGGAAACTCGACTTCATCGAACCGCAGCTCGCCACGCTGGAGCGGGACGCACCGTCGGGCCAGGACTGGCTGCATGAGGTGAAGTTCGACGGCTATCGCATGCAGGCGCAGATCGCCGGCACCGACGTGCGGCTCTTGACCCGAACCGGCCTCGACTGGACGGAAAAATTCGGCGGCGAGATCGCGGCCGAACTCGCCGGGCTGAAATGCAGCGATGCCATCATCGACGGGGAGATCGTCGTGCTGGCCGACAGCGGCGTGTCGTCCTTCGCGCTGCTGCAGCAGGACCTGTCGGCGAAGCGGACGAACCGGTTCATCTACTATGTGTTCGACCTGATGCGGCTCGACGGCAAGGATTTGCGAAGGGAACCGCTGGTCGAGCGCAAGCAGGCCTTGCAGGACCTGCTCGGCGAGCAGGCCGACAATGCGGCGGTGCGTTTCTCCGACCATTTTGCCGAACCCGGCAAGATCATGCTGGAACATGCCTGCCGCATGGGGCTGGAAGGCGTCGTCTCAAAACGCTCCGATGCGCCCTACCGCGGCGGGCGCGGTCCGGCATGGGTCAAATCGAAGTGCACGGCGCGGCAGGAATTCGTCATCGGCGGCTATCTGCCATCTGACAAGACGGGACGCGGCCTGCGTTCGCTGCTGGTCGGCTATTACGAAGACGGCCGCCTGCACTATGCCGGCCGGGTCGGCACCGGCTTCTCCACCAAGGGCGCCAACGAGCTGAAAAAGAGGCTCGATGCGCTGACGTCGGACGCCTCGCCCTTCGATGCGGCGGTGCCGAAAGGCAAGGGCCTTGTCTGGGTCAGGCCGGAACTGGTCGGCGAAGTGGAGTTTCGCAGCTGGACCTCGGACCGTATAATACGCCATGCTTCGTTCCAGGGGCTGCGCGAGGACAAGCCGGCGGAGGAAGTCGTGCAGGAAAAGCCAAAGGCGGCGACAGGCAAGCCAGCGACAGGCAAGGGCCCGGCAAAGGCCAAGCCGGCGGCAAGCAGCGCCGGTAGGCCTGCCGGCGGGATGACGACCTCCGTAAAGCTCTCCCATCCCGACAAGCTTTTGTGGCCCGACGAGAAGATATCGAAGCAGGACCTGCTCGACCATTACGCGCTGGTCTGGCCGCGCATGGAACAGTTCGTCGTCAACCGGCCGCTAAGCCTGGTGCGCGCGCCGGACGGCGTTGGCGGGCAGCGCTTCTTCCAGAAACACGCCTCCCCCGGAATGAGCGACAAGATCGCCCGGATGAGGGACCCCGGGGATGGCGAGGAAATCCTGTTCATCCGGGATTTCGACGGGGTCGCGGCGCTCGTCCAGTATGGTGTGGTCGAGATCCACATCTGGGGCTGCACGATCGACAAGCTCGAACAGCCGGACCAGATCGTCTTCGACCTCGACCCCGATGAGGGCGTCGATGTGAAGGCGGTGCGCGAGGCGGCGCTCGACATCAGGGGCAAGCTCGACGAGCTGTCGCTGCCCAATTTCGTCAAGACATCGGGCGGCAAGGGCTTTCATGTCGTCGTGCCGCTGAAACCATCGGCGGATTGGGCCGAAGTCAAAGACTTCGCCCATGATTTCGCCAGGGCGCTGGAGCAGGGTGCCCGCGACCGCTACACGGCGACGCTGTCGAAGAAGGCGCGTACAGGAAAAATCTTCGTCGACTATCTGCGCAATGGGAGCGGCGCGACCACCGTGGCACCTTACTCCTCACGGGCCAAGAAGGGCGCGACGGTGTCCATGCCGGTGACCTGGCCCGAGATCGAGGCCGGGCTGGCGCCGAACGCCTTCCCGATCGGTGACAAGACGACGCTGGCGAAGCTGGCGGAAGCCGATCCCTGGAAGGACTTTTTCAGGCAGGGGAAGGCTTTGAAGCGGACCCCATGATTTCGTCATCCTAGGGCGGAGCGACGCAAAGCGTCGCGCAGAACCCTAGGATCCATGCCGTGACTTCGGCCGCAGATCGGGGCAGAGCGGAGTTCTGGACCGTATTATCGTTGGGAAGTTCCCGGCATGGATCCTCGGGTCTGCGCTGCGTCGCTGCGCTCCTTGCTTCGCCCGTGGATGACGAAGCAGGTTCACCCCAAAAACACCCTTTCGAACGCCTGCTTGCCCGGCGGTGAAAAAACCACGGCGCGGCTGTCCTTCTCGCGGCGCGCCCATTTCTCGGCAAGGATCTTGTCGAGGATCGCGGCGCCCAGCGTTCCAGCGAGGTGCGAGCGCCGCACGCTCCAGTCGAGGCAGGCGCGGCACACGGGCCGCCTAGGCTTGGTGTAGACATCGATGCCGATCGCCGCGAAGTGCGAGGCCGCGGACGGGCCGAGCCTGATCTCCTTGTCGTCGCGGACCAGTATGTTCTTGTCGACAAGACGATCCAGCATCGCAACGGCCTGTTCGCCGGCAAGATGATCGTAGCAGACGCGCGCGATGCGCATCGCGCCGTCGCGGGGGCCCGGCCGCACGCGCTTGGGGCCGACGGCTTCGGCCACGCCGGTGATGGCTTCGATCATGCCGGCCACTTGCGGGCCGGCCAGCCCGTAATAGCGATGCCGGCCCTGGCTGGCCACGGTCAGCAGTCCGCCCTCCATCAGTTTGGACAGATGCGAGGACGCGGTCGGCAGCGACACGCCGGCCTCCAGCGCCAGTTCGCTCGCGGTCAATGCCGTGCCGCCCATCAGGGCGTTCAGCATGTTGGCGCGGGCCGGATCGCCGACCAGGCTGGCGATGCGGGCAATATCGGGTCCTTCGCGCATGGTTTGATCCTCATCGAAGCATCCTTGTCAGATAACCAGTATTCTCGGTCCAGCTCAAGGAGCCGGCATGATGGCTCCTGACACCAGACTGACTAGCACAGAGATGCGCGTGACGTTTCGACCGCCCTCGAACCGTCGCTGCAAAACCCCGAGGAGACCGAGATGACCATCACCTGCTTCATCCGCTATGAGATCGACCCGTTCGGCAAGGCCGCCTTCGAGGAGTATGCCCGCAATTGGGGCCAGGCCATTCCGCGCTGCGGCGCCGATCTGATCGGCTATTTCGCGCCGCATGAGGGCTCGGCCACGACGGCCTATGCCGCCTACAACATCGAAAACCTGGCGGCCTACGAAGCCTATCGCGCCCGGCTTGCCGCCGACCCCGCCGGCAAGGCAAACTACGAGTTCGCCCGCCGCGAACGATTCATCCTCAAGGAGGACCGCATGTTCCTGAAACTGGCGTCCGGCCCGCACGCGCCGCTGGTGAAGGTATGATC
>NZ_RZSJ01000313.1:0-6940 GCF_003998025.1 Mesorhizobium sp. M8A.F.Ca.ET.021.01.1.1 | reverse complement strand
CAATTGGCCACAATCCGACCGGCGGCTCAATCAGTCTGTCTGTCGCGCACTCAATCCTCACCGCTGCGGCGAAGCACAACGTCACCATCGTTGAGGACGATCCTTTCGCGGACCTCTCGCTCGTTGCGCCCAATCGGCTTGCAACGCTCGACCAGCTCAATCATGTGATTTCGATCGGCACATTTTCCAAGACGCTGTCTGCAAGTCTGCGGTCAGGTCATATCGCGGGCCGTGCCGACAAGATCGCCGCACTTGCGGAACTGAAAATGCTGACGACGGTGAACAGTTCTGGCCACGTGGAGAGGCTCCTGCACCGACTGACGTCCGAAGGTCACTATGATCGCCACGTCAAGCGCCTCGCACAGCGCATAGAAGCGGCCGCAACTCGCGTCCACGCAGCCCTCGGCCGAAACGGTTATTCCATCTTCGCCGGCAATGGGGGTGGCTATTATCTTTACCTCCTGCTGCCCGAAGGTATCGATGACATTGAACTGGCCCGACTGGGGGCCAAGGAAAGCATTTTCATTGCGCCTGGCAGCGTCTTTTGTATCGACAAGAAAAGTCCAATGGCGGCTGGCATCCGGATAAATGTGTCACGGGCGGAGGACGAGAGGTTTTTCGACTTTTTGCTGCGAAAACTCTTGTAGCATCAACAAACAGAAGCTGATCAAACCGGTACGCAAGCGTCTGCTTTCGGGCAACGGCAAGATCGGCCTGTACGACCGACATGGGCGCCTTGCAGCCCGACCGAATCGGGGCCGGAATCGGACTGCCAGCTTCTAGGCTCAGATCGCCAGAAGCGGACTTAACAGGAGGTCTGTGTGCCTCGGCCTGAACTGATCCCAACGCGGACAGCGAAATTGAGAAGAATAGACCCGCTCTCGCCGATAGAGCCGTGGAGCCTAAGGTTCGAATCTCACACGCGCGCCACACGGGGTAACGATGAGAACCATGTCTACTCTATTGCTGTCTAGAGCCCTCCAACCATCAGCCAACCGCGGGTCTAAGTTCCTGTCGCTTCAATCCCGATGGCGTAGCGCGTCGATAATGACCTTGAATGCGGGTAGATTCTGTCGGCGGCTCGGATAGTAGAGGAAATAGCCGTCGAAGAGGGGCGACCAATCATCGAGAACCTGAACTAGCAGGCTCGAAGCGATGTGCCGCTCCACGATGTTCTCGGGAACATAGGCGATGCCGTAGCCACTCGCTGCGGCGTCGATCATAGCGTAGGTGTTGTTGAAGGTAAGTTGACCGTCCACACGGACACGCAGCGCCTGTCCATCCTTCTCGAACTCCCAGGCGTAGAGGCCGCCGGCGGTCTCTTGACGCATGTTGATGCAGACATGTCGGACCAAATCCTGCGGGTGTCTCGGTACGCCATGCTCGGCCAGATAGTCGGGCGACGCCACGGCAACCAAGCGCCAGTCTGGGCCGATCCGCACTGCGATCATGTCCTTTTCAACGCTTTCGCCCAGCCGGACGCCTGCGTCGAAGCCTTCCTCGACGATGTTGCGGAATGTGCTGTCCAGGATCAGTTCGACAGCGATATCCGGATAGGCGCTGAGAACCTGCTTCAGCTTGGGCCAAACCACGCTTTCCAGCGCGTGGTCGGACAAGGTCAGCCGGATCGAGCCTGACGGCTTTTCGCGGAAGGCCATCAATGCCGCGATCTCATCCTCGATTTCGCCGATGCGCGGGGCGATCGTTCGTAGGAGCCGCTCGCCTGCGGCTGTCGTCGCGACATTGCGCGTGGTGCGGGTCAGGAGGCGTATGCCCATTCGCGCCTCGAGCTGCTTGATCGTGTGGCTGAGCGTCGATTGCGCCACGCCGAGCTTTGCCGCAGCCCTGGTGAAGCTGCGCTCTTCGGCGACGGCCTGAAACCACGTCAGTTGGTTGAGGTCGGGTTTGGCCATGAGGTTCCTTCGTTTGCCCCCCAGCACATTAATCGATGCAGTCGATTAGTTCATGCAAATTTCGATGACTAATCGTTCTATGGCAAAGCCGCTAGATGTGCATTGCAATTCAGCACGGGCAAAGAACCGATCGCTGGACGGCTGCGCGCACCGCCGCAGGAACGCTGAACCGCAATCGGTTCTGGCGGCTGCTGAAACCCGAACGTCCACACTGATGGCTCACTCAGCGAAGCGCCCCAACCCAATTGGGCCAAAAGGAGATCGGTAATGCCTGTGAACACCCCTGACACGAAAACATCAGCTCGCACAATCCACCGGCGCGAGCTGTTGAAGCTGACCGGCGCAGGCGTCGCCGCATTGGGCGCTGTTTCAATATCCAACCCCCTCGAAGCGAAGGCTCAGAATATGTCAAACGAATGGGATAAGGTCTTTCCGCTCAGCGACAAGATCGATCACGAGAAGATAACGTTCAAGAACCGCTACGGAATCACGCTGTCGGGTGATCTCTATCTGCCGAAGGACCGTGCCCGCGGACGCCTGCCGGCGCTTGCCGTCGGTGGTCCGTTCGGCGCTGTTAAGGAACAATCGTCTGGCCTCTACGCGCAGACGATGGCCGAGCGCGGCTTTGTCACCCTGGCCTTCGATCCGTCTTATACCGGCGAAAGCGGCGGCGAGCCGCGCAACGTGGCCTCGCCGGACATTAACACCGAGGATTTCAGCGCGGCCGTCGACTATCTCGGCCTGCACGCTTCGGTCGACCGCGAGCGCATCGGCGTCATCGGCATCTGCGGCTGGGGCGGCATGGCTTTGAATGCCGTCGCCGCGGACAAGCGCGTCAAGGCCGTGGTGGCGAGCACCATGTACGACATGACTCGCGTCATGTCGAAGGGCTACAACGACAGCGTGACCCTGGAGCAGCGCACGCAGGCGCTGGAACAGATGAGCCGGCAGCGCTGGGCGGACGCGGAAAACGGCGCGCCGGCTTATCAACCGCCCTTCAATGAACTTAAGGGTGCCGAGGCGCAGTTCCTGGTCGACTATCACGACTATTACATGACGCGGCGCGGCTATCATGCGCGCGCGGTCAACTCAGGCAATTCCTGGACGCAGACGACGCCGCTGTCATTCATGAACATGCCGATCGTGACCTACATCGCGGAAATCTCGCCGCGCCCGGTCTTGTTCATCCATGGCGAAAAGGCCCATTCGCGCTACTTCAGCGAAACTGCCTTCGCGGCAGCGGCGGAGCCGAAGGAACTCATGATCATTCCGGGTGCCAACCACACCGATCTTTACGACAAGCTGGACGTGATCCCGTTCGACAAGCTGACCAGCTTCTTCAATCAGCATCTCGCGGCTTGACGACCAGGTCCTATCTCCAAGCGCGCGGTCGTGTGCCGAAACAATGGACATGGCCGCACCAATTGGGAGACTTCAAATGACACGCGACGCCGCATGGTTTTCACGTCGCGCTTTGCTGGCAGGCGCTGCCAGCTTCGCACTTCCCTCCTCGGTGCGCTCTCAGAACAACGTAGCCACGGATGGGAAAGGAGACACCATGCGCCTTAGATTCATCTTCGCGGATCAGGATTTCACGGCAACGCTGGAGGACAATCCTTCCGCGCACGATCTGGTCTCGATACTGCCGCTGGACCTGACGATCGACGACTATTCGACCAACGAGAAGATCGCCTATCTGCCGCGCAAGCTAACCGAGAAAGGCAGCGGTCGCTTCGGGAGCGAGGCCGTGGGCGATCTCTGCTACTACGCCCCCTGCGGCAATCTGGCAATTTTTCATGGTCCCTATCGGTGGTCGCGCGGCCTAATACGGCTCGGGCGACTGGACCACGGACCGGCGCCGCTTCTGCTGCGCGGAGAACATCCGCTGCGCGTCGAAACACTGTGATCCATGGAGGTCATCATGCAGATCTATCGTGCCGGAAAAACACCTTCCCGTCCCGGCCCCGCCGACTGGTTTACCGGCCGCGTGCGCATCGACGCGCTGTTCAACCCGGCGGCTCCCGATCGCGTGCAGGGAGCGCTCGTCACTTTCGAGCCGAGCGCGCGCACGGCCTGGCATACTCATCCGCTTGGCCAGACGCTGATCGTCACCTCTGGCCTTGGCCGTGTTCAGCGCGAGGGCGGGCCGATCGAAGAAATCCGTCCCGGCGACGTCGTCTGGTTCGATCCGGGCGAAAAGCATTGGCACGGCGCGTCGTCCGAGACCGCCATGAGCCATATAGCGCTCCAGGAGGTTAAGGACGGCAAGGTCGTCGACTGGATGGAGCATGTGACGGACGCACAATACGACGCCTGAGAACCAAATCATCAATTCTGGAGAACTGCCATGATCAAGGACAAGGTCGTAATCATCACCGGAGCATCGTCAGGCATCGGCGAAGCAACCGCGAAGCTGCTCGCGGGCAAAGGCGCCAAGGTCGTCCTTGGCGCGCGGCGCGCCGATAGGCTGAAACGGATCGCCGACGAGATCGCGAAGAACGGCGGTCAGGCGACCTACAAGGTACTGGACGTGACGAAGCAGTCCGATAACGACGCTATCGTCGAGCTGGCCAGGAAGGCGTTCGGCCGCGTCGATGTCATGTTCCTGAACGCCGGCCTCATGCCGAGCTCGCCACTATCGGCACTGAAGACCGACGACTGGCACCAGATGGTCGACGTGAACGTCAAGGGTGTCTTGAACGGCGTGGCCGCGGTGCTGCCGGAGTTCATCGCACGGAAATCCGGATACGTCATCGCGACCTCATCGGTCGCCGGGCTCAAGGCTTACCCGAACGGCGCGGTCTATGGAGGCACGAAATGGTTCGTGCGCAACTTCATGGAAGTCCTGCGCATGGAATCCGCCATGGAAGGGACGAACATCCGCACGGCGACCATCTATCCGGCCGCGATCAACACAGAGCTGCTTGAAACGATCAGCGACGAAGGCACGGCCGCCGCGATGCAGAACACCTATGACAAATACGGAATCTCGCCGGACCGGATCGCTGACGTCGTTGCGTTCGCCATCGATGCACCGGAAGACACCACGATCAACGAGTTCACGGTCGGGCCCGCCAACCAACCCTGGTGATCAGAACTAAAGTCTCCGAAGTAACGTCACCAGATTGCTTCCGACGAATGACAGACCTGCCGACATCGTCAACACCATCGCGTTCGGTCGCGGTTAGCCTGCTGCCAACCATGGCGGCGGTGTTGGCCGGGTTTGTTGTCATCGGCGCAGCGTTGCCTGTGCTTCCGCTGCACGTCAGCCACAATCTGGGTTTCGGTAGCGTCGTTGTCGGCATGGTGGCGGGAACGCAGTTCGCGGCATCCCTGGTCTCACGCGTGTGGTCGGGTTCCTTTGCCGACGCGAACGGAGGAAAACGAGCCGTTCTCGTGGGCCTGGTTACGGCAGCGGCTGCCGGGCTGCTCTATCTTCTGTCCGTTGCCGTCGCGCGTTCGCCCGTTCTCTCCGTCTCGATCCTTGTCGTCGGACGCGCGGTGCTCGGCGGTGCCGAGAGCTTCATCATCACAGGTGGCGTGGCCTGGGGCCTGGCGCTCGTGGATGCCGGGCATTCCGGGAAAGTCATTGCATGGGTCGGCACTGCGATGTTCGCGGCATTGGCCTTCAGCGGACCTTTCGGAGCCATATTGTTCACAGCCTACGGCTTTGCGGCGATAGGGCTGCTGACCACATTATTGCCGTTGCTTGTATTGGGATCGCTCATGCGAGCACCAAACCCTCGGATCCAGTTGCGGCAGAGAAAATCCGATTTGAGAGCGGTTTTTGGCGCCGTGTGGCTGCCAGGCCTTGGTGCGGCACTCGCCAGTGTCGGCTACTGCTCAATCCTTGCCTTCAGCTCCCTTCTGTATGCCGACAATCATTGGCGACCCGTCTGGGTTGGATTTACGGCGTTTGGAGCTGCGCTGATCGCAGCGCGTATGATCTGCGGTCATCTGCCTGACAGATACGGCGGTGCGAAGATCGCCCTGCTGTTCCTGCTCGTGCAGTCAGCCGGGCTTCTGCTCATGGGGTTGGCACGAAGCAGTGTGCTTGCTTCCTCCGGAGCCGCGCTGGCGGGCCTGGGCTACTCCCTGGTCTACCCCGCGCTTGGCGTGGAGGCGGTAGGTGGCACATCGCCGGAAAGCCGCGGCTTGGCGATGGGCATCTACACGGCCTTTCTGGACGCTCTAGGAAGCCCGGCGTTGGGATGGGCCGCCGATCGAGCAGGCTTGAGCGTTGTCTTCTTTATCAGCGCCGGTGTCACCTTTTGTACAACCGCCATTGCATTGCATTTAGCGTACAATACCCGTCGAGGCCGACAGGCGGACTACCGCGGACGTTCGTTAAACCGGCCAAAGTAGCCATTCAATCGCAGGGATATCATATGACTGCTTGCGCGTGACCGCGACCTCCGGAGCGGTCGCCTGAACGTCGGCTTTCAGAACAGGCAAAGCTGGTCTCTCGGTCCGGCTTGAGGCGCGAAGCAGACTGGCGGCCTTGGGCCGGGAGCAGTAAGTCCGCTTGCGGACAGGGAAGAGCGCCAGCGGACCTTCAACCTCCAAGATCCGATGTCGTAACTTGACCCTCTCGGGACCTCCACCAGCGGTCGACATCGGGAAGTCGTGACCCGAACGAACTTTGCAAAATGAACTCGGCACAGCGCTTGCAGCCGACTTGAGGTATAATCCTGCTCTGCTTGCGACTGGTCGGGAGAAAGAGGGCGTGGATGTAGTTGCATGGCTGGTAAGCCTAGGATTGGGCGAATACGCTCAAGCCTTCCGTGATAATGACATCGATGCCGTAGTGCTTCTCAGCCTGACGGGCGAGGACCTGGCAGCCCTCGGGGTCAAGTCTGTAGGGCATCGGCGGAAGCTGCTCGACGCCATTGCCTCGCTCGTCGAAAAGAAGGGCACGGCGGCACCGGCTGCATCGCTTGCCAAACCGACCGCGTCGGAGCCGATCGAAGAAGCTGCGGCGCGGCGCGTCGAACGGCGGCAGCTGACCGTTATGTTCGTCGGTCTCG
>NZ_RZSJ01000312.1:0-6952 GCF_003998025.1 Mesorhizobium sp. M8A.F.Ca.ET.021.01.1.1 | reverse complement strand
CCAGGACAGTGCCGCACATGCTGGGCATCAGCATCGGCTTTCTCGTCCTGTTGCTCGCCGTCGGCTTCGGCCTGGGCGCGGTGCTGACCGCGTTTCCGGCATTGCACACCGGGCTGAAGATCGCCGGTGCCGTCTACCTACTCTACTTGGCCTGGAAGATCGCCATGTCGCGCTCGCTCAGCGGCAAGGGTGAGACCAATGCGCGGCCGATGCGCTTCGTCGATGCGGCGGCTTTCCAATGGGTCAACCCCAAGGCCTGGGTGATGGCCATCACCGCGATGGCCGTCTACACCAATCCGGAACGGCCGTTCCTGTCCGTCATTCTGATTGGCGTGGCTTTTACCGTGGTCAATCTTCCCAGCGTCTCGGTGTGGGCGGGGTTCGGCACGGCGCTGCGTGGTTTCCTGTCGGATGCGGTGCGGCTGAAATGGTTCAACATCGCCATGGGCGTGCTGCTGGCGGCGACGCTTTGGCCGATGCTGCGCTAGGCTACGGCCCGCTCCACCCTTTCGGAGGCTATTTTCGGGGCCAATCGGGCCTTCGGCCCTAAACGATAGCCGGCTGCACAGCTATTGTGCAGTGCACATTAAATCTTCGTAATGCCGTGTTTTGGCCCTTTTCCGACAAACGCCCGTCCTATCTATTCGGCGAAATCGCGGCAGTGAGCCGTGAATTGCGCTAGAATACGACCACCTGGCTATGGCGTGTCGGACGGAGAGGTCTTTTGTCGATGCGTGGAAAAGTCCTTCTTTCATTGCTGGCGATTGCCTGTGCGGGCGCGGCCTGGCTCTATTTGTCGCCGGAAGCGCTGAACAAGGCTCAGCAGCTCATCGGCACAAAGCAGGTCGCCGCGACAGACAAGCCAGCGGCCGACAAGCCGGCAGGCGGCAAACAGGCCAGCGGCGGCAATGGCGGCGCCCGTTCGGCCTCTATCGTTTCGGCGACTGCAACGACAGCTGACTTTCCGATCCGCCGCTATGCCATCGGCTTCGTTTCCTCTCCGGCCGTGGTCAACATCAACGCCCGCGTCTCCAGCCAGATCGTGTCGATCGACGTCAAGGACGGACAGATGGTGAAGACCGGTGACGTGCTGTTTTCACTGGATGACCGCGCCCTGAAAGCGCAGCTGGCCAAGGACCAGGCCACGCTTGCCAAGGACCAGGCGCTGCTTGCCAGTTCGAATTCCGATCTTCAGCGCGCCAAGGATCTTGTCGCCAAGCAGGCCGGGACGCAGCAGACCTACGACCAGGCCGTTGCCGCGCAGAAGGCGGCGGCGGCGACCGTCGATGCCGACAAGGCGACGATCGACGCCGACAATGTCCAGCTTGGCTTTGCCACCATTGCCGCGCCAATCTCGGGCAGGTTGGGCGCGGTCAACGTCGCCGTCGGCGATCTCGTCACGGTCAGCAATGGCAACAGCAGCACCGCGACGCCGCTGGTGACCATCACCCAGATGGATCCGCTGCAGGTCAACTTCAATCTGCCGGAACGCGACCTCGCGCTGCTGCACAAGGCGCTTGCCAATCCGCAGCAGAATGCGGTGACGCTGACCCAAAACGGCGACCCGAGGCCGATCGGCAAGGGTACGCTCGATTTCGTCGATTCCAGCGTCGACACCGCGTCGGGCACGATCGCCACGCGGGCCAGCATTCCCAATGCGGATCTTTCCTTGTGGCCGGGCCAATATGTGAACGTCGTGCTTGACGCCGGCATCATGCCGCAGATGACCTCGGTTCCCACCGTCGCGGTCCAGCCCAGCCAGAAGGGGCCGTTCGTCTATGTGGTCAAGCCGGACAACACCGTCCAGATGCGGCCAGTGCAGGTGGCGCTGACCGAGGGCGAAAACAGCGCCATCGGCCAAGGGCTGAAAAGCGGGGAGAAGGTTGTCACCGAAGGCCAGACACGGCTGAAGGACGGCGCCGCGGTGCATGAAGGCAAGGAGGCCGCGCCCAAAGTGGCCCAGGCGACCAATGCCGGCGGGGCGGCCCAATGATCTCCGAATTCTGCATTCGCAGGCCCGTCGCCACGCTCCTGATGTCGTTCGCCCTCGTGCTGGGCGGGCTGTTCGCCTACAAGTTCCTGCCGGTCGCGGCACTGCCGAGCGCCGAATTCCCTGTCGTCAACGTCTCGGCATCGCTGCCCGGCGCCTCGCCGGAGACCATGGCGACATCGGTGGCGACGCCGCTGATCAAGCAGTTCGCGACCATCGCCGGCATCGATTCCATTTCGACCACCAACTCGCTCGGCCAGACCTCGATCGCCATCCAGTTCGTCCTCAACCGCGACATCGACGCGGCCGCGGCCGACGTGCAGGCCGCGATCGCGCGCACGCAGAAATCGCTGCCGCCGCAGATGACGTCGCCGCCGAGCTATCGCAAGGTCAATCCGGCCGACGCGCCGATCCTGCTCATGTCGCTGGTCAGCGATACGGTTCCGCTGACCGACCTCGACGCCTTCGCCGAAAACGTCATCTCGCCATCGCTGTCGACCATCGACGGCGTGGCCCAGGTCTCGATCTTCGGCCAGCAGAAATACGCCGTGCGCATCCAGATCGATCCGACCGCGCTTGCCGCGCGGGGCATCTCGATCGATCAGCTGCAGGCGGCTGTGGCTTCGGCCAACAGCAACACGCCGCTCGGCGTGCTGCAGAACAACAAGCAGCAGCTGACCATTACCGCCAACACGCAGCTTACCAACGCGGCCGGCTTCTCCAACCTCATCATCGCCACCAAGAACGGTCATCCAGTGCGACTGGGCGAGGTGACCCGCGTCGTCGATTCGGTGCAGACGACCACGACCGCAAGCTGGTACGACGGCACCCGCGCCATCATCATGGCGGTGCAGCGCCAACCCGACGCGAACACGGTCGACGTCGTCGACCGGGTCAAGGCGATGCTGCCGTCCTTCCAGGACCAGATGCCGGCCGCCGCCCAGATCAAGCTGCTCAACGACCGCTCGACCTCGATCCGCCAGGCCGTCGACGACGTGCAGTTCACGCTGCTGTTGACCATCGTGCTGGTGGTCATGGTGATCTTCGTGTTCCTGCGCCGCGTCACGGCCACCATCATCCCGGCCGTGGCGGTGCCGATCTCGCTGATCGCCACGCTCGGCGCGATGTTCCTGTTCGGCTTTTCCATCGACAACATCTCGCTGATGGGCCTGACGCTCGCCGTCGGCCTCGTCGTCGACGATGCCATCGTGATGCTGGAAAACATCTTCCGCCACATGGAGGAGGACGGGCTGTCGGCCTTCGACGCGTCGCTGAAGGGCGCGCGCGAGATCGGCTTCACCATCATTTCGATCTCGATCTCGCTGGTGGCGGTGTTCATCCCGGTGCTCCTGATGGGCGGCGTGATCGGTCGCATCTTCAACGAATTCGCCGTCGTGGTGACCGTCGCCATCCTGGCTTCCATGTTCGTGTCGCTGACATTGACGCCGATGCTGTGCTCGCGGCTGCTGTCGGTGACCAAGGCCGACCGCGAGGCGCATGGCGCCGGCCACAAGCGCGATCTCATCACGCGCGGCTATGACCGGATCCTGAGCTTCTGCCTGCGGCACACCTTCCTTGTGTTCCTCGTCTTCATCGGCACCGCGGCAGCCTCGGTGTGGCTGATCGAGGTCTCGCCGAAGGGCTTCTTCCCGCAGGAGGATATCGGCCAGATATCGGTGACCACCATCGCGCGCCAGGACATTTCGTTCGACGCCATGGCCAAGCTGCAAGGGCAGGTGGCCAGCGTGTTCTCGAAATCACCCTATGTCGACCATGTGGCGTGGTCGGCGGGCAGCGGCAACAATGCGCTCAACCAGGGACAGCTCTTCGTCCAGCTCAAGGGCAAGGACCAGCGTCCCGATATCGAGAAGGTGCTTGCGGATCTGCGCAAGCACCTGGCCGGCGTTGCGGGCATCGAAACCTACATGCAGCCGGTGCAGAATCTGAGGCTGGGTTCGCGCTCGTCGGCCAGCGCCTACCAGCTGGTGGTTCAGGGCCTCGATACCGGCCTGACCGATATCTGGGCTCAGAAGATGAATGACGCGATGGCGGCCGACCACGCTAACTTCGCCGATGTCACCAGCGACCTGCAGAACAACGCGCTGCAGGCGGCGCTGGTGGTGGACCGCGACAAGGCCGCGCAACTCGGCATCGACACCGACACGCTGCGCTCCGCGCTTTATGGCGGGTTCGGTACCGACCAGGTTTCGACGATCTTCGGCTCGGCCGACAGCTACGAAGTCATCACCGAACTCGATCCCAAGATCGAATGGTCGCCGGAGAGGATGCTCGCCATCCAGATGCGGACGGCGAGTGGAAGCCTGGTCCCGCTCGGCGCTTTCGCCCGTGTCGACCGCACGGCCGGCGCCCTGACGGTCAACCAGCTCGGCCAGCTTCCGGCCGTCACCGTCTCCTACAATTTGCCGCAGGGCGTGTCGCTCGGCGACAGCGTGAAACGCATCGACCAGCTCAAGGAGCAGATCGGCATGCCGGCGGCGATCTCGACCACCTTCGCCGGCACGGCCAAGACCTTCCAGGATTCGCTCGCCAACCAGGGCCTGCTGGTCGGCGGCGCCATCCTGACCATCTATATCGTGCTTGGCATTCTGTATGAGAGCTTCATCCACCCGCTCACCATCTTGACCGGCCTGCCGTCGGCTGTGCTCGGGGCGGTCGTTGCCTTGCGCTTCGCCGGCATGGATCTGTCCGTCATCGCGGTGATCGGCATCCTGATGCTGATCGGCATCGTCAAGAAGAACGGCATTATGATGGTCGACGTCGCGCTCGAACTGCGACGAGAAGGCATGTCGGCCACGGACTCCATCCACAAGGCCTGCCTGATGCGTTTCAGGCCGATCATGATGACGACGCTGGCGGCACTGATGGGGACGTTCCCGATCGCGCTCGGCACCGGCGCCAGCGCGGAACTGCGCCAGCCGCTGGGCGTCGCCGTCGTCGGCGGCCTGCTCGCATCGCAGGCGCTGACCTTGTTCGTGACACCGGTGATCTATGTCTACATGGAGAATTTCTCGGGCTGGCTGGCCGGGCTCATGCCGAAGCGCAAAGCCGAGCTGCATGTGGTCGAGGATGGCGATCAGCCTTCGCTGTTCGGCACCAATGACGACATCGCGGGCGAGCCGCAGAAGACGGCCGCCGAGTAGCAGACGGACAAAGCTCCGGTCCCGTTGGCCCAAGCCATGGAGCTTGCGGCCGACGGGTCGGAACCGTAATTTGCCGTCATGTCCCACGATCATGACCACGACAACGAACTCGATCCGTTTGCCGCGCGGGTTCGGGCGCTCGAAACTATCCTGACCCGCAAGGGGCTGATCGATCCAGCCGCGATCGACGTCATCGTCGATACCTACGAGACCAAGATCGGTCCACGCAACGGCGCCAGGGTGGTGGCGAAGGCCTGGAACGATTCCGCCTATGCCGAGTGGCTGAAGCGCGATGCGACGGCGGCGATCGAGTCGCTGAGCTATACCGGGCGCCAGGGCGAACACATGCAGGCAGTGTTCAACACCGGGGACACCCACAACCTCGTCGTCTGCACGCTGTGCTCCTGTTACCCGTGGTCGGTGCTCGGCTTGCCGCCGGTTTGGTACAAGGCGCCGCCCTATCGGTCGCGCGCGGTGATCGATCCGCGCGGCGTGCTCGAGGAATTCGGGCTCTCCCTGCCGGCCGAGACGAAGATACGCGTCTGGGATTCGACGGCGGAACTGCGCTATCTCGTCGTGCCGATGCGGCCGGAAAGCACCGAAGGCTGGAGCGAGGAGCGGCTGGCCGAGCTGGTAAGCCGCGATGCCATGATCGGCACCGCGCTGGCCCACGGGCCGGATAAGGGGGTGCCCGCATGAACGGCCCCCAGGATCTTGGAGGACAGATGGGGTTCGGCCCGGTCGCCCCGGAGAAGAACGAGCCTTATTTCCATGCCAACTGGGAGCGCCGCGCGCTTGGCGTGACGCTGTGCGCCGGCGCCATGGGCGCCTGGAACATCGACGAGAGCCGGCATGCGCGGGAATCGCTCCATCCGGCGGACTATTATGGCTCCAGCTACTATCAGATCTGGATCAAGGCGCTGGAGACCTTGCTCAAGCGGCACGGCTTCGTCAGCGAGCGCGACCTCAGGGCAGCCGACGCGATCGATCCGGCGGCGACGCCCAAAAGAGTGCTGAAGGCGGAAAATGTCCCGGCCGTGCTGGCCAAGGGCGGCCCGTGCGACCGGCCGGTCGAGACCGCGCCGCGCTTCAAGGCTGGTGATCCGGTGCGGACCAAAAACTTCAACCCGACCGGCCATACCAGACTGCCGCGCTATGCGCGCGACAAGCAGGGCACGATCGAGGCGGTGCGCGACGGCTTCGTCTTTCCCGACAGCAACGCTCACGGGCAAGGCGAGAACCCGCAATGGGTCTACACCGTGGTCTTCGACGGGAGCGAGATCTGGGGCGAGGGCGCCGACCCTACATTGACCGTCTCGATCGACGCCTGGGAGAGCTATCTTGAGCCGGCCTGAAGCGAAGGCGTCCGCCGCCGGTTTGCCCGCTGGCGTCGACGCACCGGTGTTTGCCGAGCCCTGGCAGGCCGAGGCCTTCGCCATGACGGTGGCGCTGCACGACAAGGGCCTGTTTTCGTGGAGCGAATGGGCGGATGCCCTATCGGCCGAGGTGAAGAAGCCAGATGCCGCGGCGGACGGCCATGACTATTACGAGCATTGGCTGGCGGCGCTGGAAAACCTGCTGGCGTCGAAGGGGCTGGCCGCCAAGCCTGATGTCGATGCAATGGCGCTGGCCTGGGAGCGCGCCGCGCATGCCACGCCGCATGGCAAGCCGATCCTGCTGGAGAACGATCCGAGCGCTGCCAACTGAAGTTGCACGGTTGCCTTTTTCGTTCCCTTTACGTTCTTGGTTGCGGCTGATAGCCTGAATCGCAGGGAGTTCGCCATCAGCTGTGTCGTTGATG
>NZ_RZSJ01000311.1:0-6958 GCF_003998025.1 Mesorhizobium sp. M8A.F.Ca.ET.021.01.1.1 | reverse complement strand
GTCTTTGCCTTGTGGTTCTGGAGCACCGATCGGGGCGGGCCGCCGACCTGCGGCCTGGTCAAACGCGCCCATGCCGATTTCCTGTTTCCGCAAATGACCCTGAATGACCGCGAGATCCGCGACTGGCTGCCCGGCTTCGTCGACTATTTCTTCCTCGCCTTCACCAATGCGACGGCGTTTTCACCAACCGACACATTGCCGCTTTCCCGGCGCGCCAAGCTTTTGATGATGGCGGAGGCGATGATCTCGCTGCTGACGATCGCGCTGGTCGCGGCCCGCGCCGTCAACATCCTGGCCTAAGGCAGGTCTACCGAAGTAACCCGGCTTTGGAGCACGCCATGCATGAAAAATCCGAAGATGCGCGTTAGGCCCAGAAACACCAATAGCCCGCCCCGGCGAACCGGAGCGGGCTATTGGTTGTGTGCGATGGCTGTCGCTAGTCCAATGGCATTGCAACACATGCGGGCAATCCGCCATCGTCAATCGGCGCCGAGATCCCGTTCAAAGACCACCTGGTCGCACAACGGAATGCCGTTCACGAGCAGGCCTTCGGGATAACCGGTCGATGGCCCGAACGCATCCCGAACGATGCTGTACATCCGAAAGCCCTGCCGCTGGAACAAGCGAAACTCCTCGAACCAGGGCAAAAGCGTCGAGAACACCTTGAAGCGGCCGCTCTGCATGCGGTCGAGCATCTCCATCAGGCCGGCCTCGACCGAGACCGAGCCATCTGGAAAACGGGCATGGCCGGGCAGCATGTTCAGCCCATGCGCGGCATATTGCCTGGCGAGTGCTGTGCCCGCCCCTTCCAGTGTTTCGCGGCGGCCGTCGCGCGGCCATGCCCAGGGCAGCCATTCGCCCCAGGGTTTGAGCGTCAGCACCTGCATCGCCGGCGTCTGTTGCGAGGCGCGCGCCGCCTTGGTGACATAGACGACGTCGGCCTCCGTATCCCAGGCAAGCTCGACGGCGGCCGAAGGATGATCCCAGCCGAAATCGAGCGCGCCTAGGCGCGGCCAATAGCGCGGCAGGCGAAACGGCTCGCAGGCGATCAGCGCCTCGGCCACCGGAAAGATGCGGCCGGAACCCAGCACCGGAATGCCCCGGGCACGGGCCTCGCGCTCATGCTCGGGATAGGCGGCGACGATCGCCGCGCGTTCCCCGGGCGAATAATGCGCGGCATCGTCGATGGTCATGAAGGTAACGTGGCGGGACATGCAAGCATGCTCCAATAGAGCTTCAGCCATTGATACAACGGCTCGTCAATGCGAAGCTGACACAAGACTTGGGGTAAGGCATGATCCGGATTGCAATCGTTGTCGCCATTGCCACCAGTGCATCGGCATGCACCAGCCAAGCGAATGTTCCCTATTCCAGCAAGGAAACTACTTGCAAAAACTACCCCTCATATATCGCTTTCAGCGGCGGAGGAAAGTGGATAAAGAGCATCGTTAATGCTTGCATCCCGGACACACCAAATAAGTCCTGTGTGCAATACTATGATCGCGGCACCCGACAAACGTTGGTTAGGTGTATGCCACTCACGCGCAAATCGCCGACTGCCGAAGGCCGCGCCAGGCAGCTTGCGGGAAGCAAATACCCCTGATTCATCTTCCGTTGGGTTTCCCCATCCCCTCCACCTCCCCCGCCGACAGGAACAACAACACGACATCGCTCATCCCCAGCAGCGGCGTGAAGGTGACGATGGTGATGCCGCCGGTGGCGTTGGTGCGGGTCAGGCCCTCGGAATAGATGTCGAGCGGCGGCTCCTCGTCGAACCAGACGCCGTGCAGCGTCTCGCCTTGCCATTTCTCGCGGCCCTTTTCGAAGCTCTTGAACGCCAGTACGCTCTCGCCGGCCTGTACGTCGCCGCCGCCGCCATGGCGCACCACGACGCTGTCGAGCGCACCGGGCGCGCTGCGCCCCATGATGGTGTCGGCGATCGCATCGGCCGGGATCATGCCGGTGCCCCATGCCGCCTGCTGCTGCGGCGGGCCGACCAGCACGCGCTGCGGGTTGTCGCGCGTGCCCTCGCCGGTGACGCCGGCGGCCCACAGCCGCACCGGCGTGTCGAAAACCTTGCCTTGCCACCACTGGGGATAGCGGCCGGTGAGGTGCATGGCCCATTCGGCGCCGCCTGCTCTGGTCTTGCCGAGCTGGTTGCCGGCCATGAACAGCCGCTCGCGATTGACCGCGCCGGCCGCGTGAAATTCGGCCTGGCGCTGATACGGTTTGTACGCCGCCAACTGGTTGGCGCGGCGCCGGCGGTCAAGTTCCGCCAGCAGCCCCAGATATTCCGTCTTCGCGGCGATCGGCGGGGTCGTCGAGGAACGGCCTGAGGACGGTTTCGAGGTTGCGGATTCGGCTGCGGATCTCTTCATCGCTCAGTGCGTCCAGATGGTTGATGGCGACATTGAAATCCCTAGGCAGAACCGAAAGCACGATCTTCAGATACTGGTCGGGCTTGTCGGCCCGCACCTCGGCCAGGACGCCGGCGCCATGCGCCCGGAAATCGGCCCGCACGGCGGCGAGAAAATCGTCGCCCAGCGTCTTCTTCGTCCGCTTCGAGCGGGGCGCCTTCGCGGCTGCCGGGGTGGCGGCGGCTTTGCGCCTCGCCGGCCTTGCCTTGCGGCGCTTCGGCGCGACGTCGGTTTCGTCAGCCATCGGCCTACCCCAAGGCATCGCCGGTCGCCGCCTTGGGCGCCTCCGATCTGCTTCGCCGGACCGCCTTCTTCGAGCGAACGGTCTTCTTCCCGGCCCGCTTGGCACGCTTCGGCCTTGTGGCGGGTTTTGCCGCCCCGGCCCGCGCCTTGAGCTTCGCCATGGCGAGGCCGACAGCGCGGCTGTCGATGCCGGCTTGCGGAAAACAAAACCCACCGCTGGCGTCCCGCACCATCCCGATCAGCACGCCGGGCGCGACCGCCTCGACACGGCCGAGCCGCGCCTGCGGCGCCGCGCCGTCGAATTCGCCGATGGCGCTGACGACCTCAAGGCCGTCATCGCCGGTGATGATGGTGGCATAGCGGGGCATGGGATTTCTCGCATCTCGCGGAGGTAGCGCTCTACGGCGCCCCCCTCTGTCCTGCCGGACATCTCCCCCACGAGGGGGGAGATTAAGCACTCGCCGGCTTTCGCCAATTTCCAACGTCTGATGGAGTGGCGGAGCGCCAAAGCTGCCGATCTCCCTCCATGTGGGGGAGATGTCCGGCAGGACAGAGGGGGGCGCTGTCCCGCCAGCATTCAGATTTGCAATCGCAGCGGCGTTCCTGGCATGGCGCCAAAAAACAAAACCCGCCTCGGCGGCGGGTCGTTGGCGCAAATCAGCACCATGGACAAATATGTAGCATGGCTGCCCTCACCCGGTCAACGAGCTTCTAGGAAAAAATTCATATTTTGCTGGAAGGGGCATGACCGCGGCCCTGACATTCATCAGGCTTTTCAACAGCCGGCTCCTGTGAAATCATCAGCGGCAGCTCATGGAATGATTCCCGTCGCACGGCCTTTTAGGAGAGGACGATGGACAGACCAGCCATGGCATCCGTCTTCAGGATGCGGCACGCTCCGGCCACGGTTTCCGGTGTGCGCAGCACTGGCCAGGGCCAGGCGGATCCGATCATCCGGGTGCACTCGCTTGGCGAAGCGATCCGCTTCGTCGCCCACGCTTACCCCAACTACGACATCAGCACCGTCGCCATAGACTGCGGCGACCCCTCGATCCCGCGCCTCGGCAGCCTCGAGGTCAAGGCGGTGTGGCGCGAATATGGCGAGCGCCTGACGCAGGAATAGACGCGTCGGGCCGGCCAGCGTCCTGGGATCGGAAACGCCGCTGACGCGTTTCCACTGCGATCAATGGAGGGAGCAGTCCATGAACGTCGCCAACCTGCAACTCGAAGGCCTGCTGATGGCCGTCGCCTCGATCAACCACGTCCTGGTCAAGAAGGGCGTGCTGACAGCGGAGGAGATCGACATTGCCCTTCGCAAGGCCGAGGCCTCCGAAACCGGCGAGGAGCGATCAGGAGGCATGTCGGCGTCGAGCCGCGACGCCGTCAACTTCCCGATCCGGCTGCTGGAACTCGCCAACCAGTGCCAGCCGGAGGCGGACATGCCGTCCTTCTCGAAGCTGGCCCGCATGGTTGGCCAGATGAAGGAGCCCTACAACGACCAGATGTAAGGTCCTCTTCGCGCCTTGCCGGGCGGGCTGCTTATGCCCTGCCCCGGGGCGGGCTGCTAAGCCCTGCCCCGGGCGGGCTACTTAAGCCCTGCCCGGCCATCCCAGGTTCAGCGCCAGAATCCTTCCCGGTCCATGGACCGCCGCGAACAGCAGCCCGGCCAGGAATGAAAAATGGTCGACGAAGAAGCCGAATTCGGCCTGGTTGCCTGACCAGTGGCTGGGTCCGTGGAAGGCAAAGGCCAGGAACAGCACATAGGCGGCGGCGACCAGGGCGGCCTGCGTGAAGAAGGCGCCGCTCAGCAAACACAGCACCAGCGCAACCTCCAGGATCGCCGCGCACCAGGCGAGGAAGAGCGGGAACGGGAAACCGGCGGCCGCGATATAGCCCGCCGTGGCCTCCATGCCCATGAACTTGAAGGTCACGGCCATCAGGAAGACGGCGGCGAAGATCAGCCGGGCAACGAGGAGGGCCGCGGTCTGCCACGGCGATTGTGCGATTTGCGACGACATGGTTGTTCTCCAGCTTCATCAGCCCCAAGGACGCGCCGCCACGCGCGGATCCGACATGGGCCAGCGATTTTTCATGAGTCGGCGATTTTTTTCTCTCCGATTTCGGAGCACGCGCAGGGCGCCGATCGTCAGCCCCCACAACATGCGCCGGGCATTCATGAACAATTAACGATCCTGAAACTTGTCCGTAACCGGCAACGTGATATTGTTAGCTGGGGCTAATGCACGGCGTGTCCTGTGCAGTGATTTTGGGGTGGGTCGAGTTTTGGGCGCAAGCGTCAGATTGGGGACGAAGTCCTATCTGGTACGGTCACCGGTTCTGGAGTGCGATGGCTGCGGCGGCACCGGACAGGTTTTCCAGTGCCCGCGCTGGACGAGTTCAAACGGCCTTTGCTGTCCCGCCGGCACGCATTACCGCGGCTGCCCCGGCGCCAGCGCGCCCTGCGCCGAATGCGGCGCGACTGACGGCCACGGCGCCGACCCGGCCTTTCCATCGGCCTGAACCGGGGCCGGCCGCAAGCGCCCGGCCGTCGCCGACATCCGCCATGGAACCAGCATGACCGATCCGTGTTATGTCTGACCGCGACATCTAGACGTCCGCGCAACCATGCGGCTTACAGAAAGTGAGGCCAGCCATGCCCGACGACAAATCGAAGACCAAGCAGGACCGCAAGCTGGTCTCGAGCGAGGAGACCTATGAGGTCGCCGCCTTCGCGCGCAAATACGGCATTCCGCAGAGCGAGGCGCAGACCATCATCAAGCGCTATGGCCCCTCGCGCAAGAAGCTCGACAACCACATGGCCGCGCGCGGATAGAAGAACGCGGCCCGCAAGGCGGCAACCATTTCGCCTGGATGGCGTTGAAGATTGCTGCGGGCCGCGTCAACCGGGCCCGGCGGTACGGTGAACAGGATGTCTTTTTCCCGGTTTCTCATCCTGGCCAACGAAATGGCAGACGAGCATCTGTCCCGCCCGGCCCGTGGCATGCCAAACTGACGAAGCATCGGCTGCACAGCCGTATGGCTGACAGCCAGGGTGGCGAAAACGGAGGGCCGCAACCATGTCCGAGACAACACGCAGGACCGGTAGCTGCCTGTGCGGCGGCGTGCATTTCGTCGTCACCGGCAAGCCGTCGCGGGTCGGCCTTTGCCACTGCAAGGACTGCCGCAAGGCGAGCGGTTCGGTCTATTCCGCCTTTGCCATCTGGTCGCGCGATGCGTTCGAGACATCGGGCGAAGTGGCCAGCTACGGCACACGCAGCTTTTGCCCGACCTGCGGCAGCCGCGTCGCCTGGGTCGACGACAACGAGGCCGAGGTGATGCTCGGCAGTCTCGACGTCGCGCCGACGGACCTTGAACCGCAATATGAATTGTGGACCGGCCGGCGCGAAACCTGGCTGCATGCCTTGCCCGACGCCGAGCAGTTCGAGCATGACCGGCCGCTGGCAGAGGGCGCGGATCTGCCAGCGCCGAGAGCCTTGTCGGACGCCGTCGCGAGCGATTGAGCGCAAGCTTGAAAATTGATCGTCCGGACCTGGAACCCTGCCCTGTCGGCCACGTTATCCGGCGCTTCCTCTGTGCATGTCGGCTTGCCCCCGGTTTTGACCGCCATGCGATTCATGGAGACGACCGTTGAACGACAAGATGTTTCCCCGCCCGATCCGCCTGAAATTCGCGCCCGAACGGGAGCGCGTGGTGCGCAGCGCTTGGGAAGGTCTGGAATGCCTTGGTGACTGGCCGGCCGGCCGGGGCCGGCGGTACCGGGCGGCACTGCGCAGCTGCCGCGATGCCCTGGATGGCTGGACGCCGCCGGAAAAGGCGATGCGGGCGATGATCGACGCCGCGCGTGAAGCGCGCATCCTCCAATAGATAGCGGGAAAACCAATGGCCGATTTGATGCTGTCGACACCGCTGCGGGTCAAGCCGCATGGATCGGACACGATCCGTGAGGTGGCCACGCTCCAGGACGCCAGTGAAATCCTCATCGACTGGCCGCATGCCAAGCGCGGCCCTTTCTACCAGGCCGCGCGCGAGAAGATCGAGGCGGCGCTAACCAACAATGAAGGCGCGGCACAGGCACAGGAGGCCTTTACCGCGCTGTGCGATCACGCCGGCCTTCTGGTCCGATAGGCCAAGGCAATGCCCAAACAAAAAGCAGGCGAACTCGCCTGCTTTTTTTGGACCCATTTCGATCATTGGGTGGGCAGATCGCCGTTGACGATCGGGTGGGAACTCTCGAAGCCGAAGCTCTTCGGCGCCATCAGCATCAGGACGATCACAAC
>NZ_RZSJ01000310.1:0-6987 GCF_003998025.1 Mesorhizobium sp. M8A.F.Ca.ET.021.01.1.1 | reverse complement strand
TCTTCGTGCCGGCGCTGATCAAACCGGCGCCCGCCGGACTGGTGACCTTGCTGTGGGCGCTGAAGAACGACGGCAAGGACAAGCCCGGCTTCGGCGACGTCGTCCATGCGCTGGCATCGGGCCGCACCTCGGTGGTGATCGATCCGGCCTTCGACAAGGCGTTCTACAAGCTTGCCGGCTACCGCAATCTCGGCCGCCGCGCCGTTCGCATCGACATTCTGGAGCGGCTGGCTGACCTGATCCGCCCGGCGACCAACTGGAAGCCCGGCCTCGGCCAGCGACCGGACGGCGCCTATGACGGCCAGTCCTTCATGGTGACGCCGCCAATGATGTCGATCCTCGGCGCCACCGCCGACGACATGGAAGAGATTCTCAAGGGTCTCGGCTATCGCGCCGAGCCGAAGCCGGCGGCGGACGTCAAGGCGCGGCTGGAAGCGCAGGATACTGCCGCGCGGGAGGCCGCAGCGGCCAAGCAGGCAGCCGCGGAGGCAGCCCGCGCGGAACAGGCCAAGGCGGCGGAAGAGGCGGCAGCGCCAGCCGCCGAAGGATCGGAACCGGTGCCGGATGCGGCAGCCGCCGCGGCGATGGAGGTTGCGGCCGAAATCGCGGCAGACGCGCCGACGGAAGCTGCCGTGCAAGAGCAGGCGGAAGCCACGGCTGACGTTGCAGGGGGCGAAGAGGCGCCTGTGGCCGAAGCCGCCGTTGAACCCGTCGAGCCGGCGCCGGTTGAGTCGCGGGCCGAAGCTGAGACTGCCGAGATTGACGCCGCGCCCCCAGAAGAGGGCGCCGCGGCGGCGGAGCCGGCCGTCGGGGCCTCCGCGCCGACGGAAGCCGCCGAACCCGTTGCGGTGGCGCAAGCCGTCGGCGAAACGGTGCCGGAAGCCGAAGCGCCAAAGCCGATCCTGTTGTGGCGCCAAGGCCGCTTTGACCAGCGTCCGCGTCATCGCGACGGCCGCAACAACCGCCCGCAAAACGGACAAGCGCGCGGCCGAGGCAACGCGTCGGCCGATGCCGGCGGCGCACCGGCAACAGGCACGCCCACGGACCGTCCCGCCCATGAAGGACGCCGCGACGGCGCCGGCAAGCCGCGCTTCGACCGCTCGAAGTTCAAGCCCAAGCCGCAAGGTGACGGCGAGCAGCGCCGCGATGGCCGCCCGCAAGGCGATCGTCCCGAGCGCCGTGAAGGCCGCCCGGACTGGAAGGGCGGCAGGCCGGAAGGCAAGGGGGGCGGAAAGCCCGCCTTCCAACCCAAGCCGCGCGAGGAGCGCCCGGTGCGCTTCGATCCGGATTCCCCCTTCGCCAAGCTCGCCGCCTTGCGCGACCAACTAAAGAAGTAGGCTCGGCGCTTCGATGGTTGCTGAAGGCCGCCAGCGCATCGACAAATGGCTGTTCTTTTCGCGTGCGGTGAAATCGCGCTCGCTGGCGGCTAAATTGGTGGTCGCCGGCCGCGTGCGCATCAATCGCGACAAAGCAGCGCAGGCATCCGATCTGGTCAAGCCGGGCGACGTGCTGACCATCACGCTCGACCGGCGTATCTTCGTCTGGAAGGTGCTCGGCGCCGGAGTGCGGCGCGGCCCGGCCGAGGAAGCCCGCACTCTTTATGAAGACATGTCGCCGCCGCCCGCACCCAAGGCTGACGCCCTTCCCGATGCCATCCCGGCGTTGCGGGAGGCAGGCAGCGGCCGCCCGACCAAAAAAGAGCGCCGCCAGACCGACCGATTGCTCGACGAAGATTGAGCCGTTCGACCGACCGCGGAGGGGCGTTTCCCGAGGGCAACGACAAACAAAAAGCAGAACCGGGAGCGGCAAACAGGACGGCCGGTGGGGCATGCCGGGCCTTCGCGGCGCCGCCCACTTGGAATTCCATTCCCAAACCCTGATGCCCCTGGGAACGGCCACCCTTGCAAGCAGCCGATAAAGGCGTTACCTCACAAAAAAAGCCAACAAAAACGGGACATCCCGGAGCCGACCGATGACCTATGTCGTGACCGACAACTGCATCAAATGCAAATATATGGACTGCATCGAGGTCTGTCCGGTCGACTGTTTCTACGAAGGCGAGAACATGCTCGTCATCCATCCCGACGAGTGCATCGACTGCGGCGTCTGCGAACCGGAATGCCCGGCCGACGCGATCAAGCCCGACACCGAGTCCGGCCTCGACAAATGGCTGCAGATCAACACCGAATATGCCGAGAAATGGCCGAACATCACCGCCAAGAAGGAGCCGCCGGCCGACGCCAAGAGCTTCGACGGTGAGGCCGGCAAGTTCGAGAAATACTTCTCCGCCGAGCCCGGCGAAGGCGATTGACAACACCGCCGTAAAGGCTTGTATGACGTAGCGTAACAAGCACGTCGGATTAACCGCCTTGACAGGCGGCGATTGGTTGTGGCCTTCGCTTACGCAGCAAAACCTTGATTCTTCCGACTTTTTGTGTTACATCAGCGAAACATGCCGGTGACACAACGTCGATTTATGGCGCAGACGCCCCAAATCACTGAAAGGTGAAAATCCCATTCCGGACCAGAGCGATCTGGGCCAGGCGGTCGCAATTCGTGCGGTTTGCCGGTCCCGGCTTTTTCCGGTGGGTTCATCTGTTGTGCGGCTAATGATCGGTGACCCCGATCACGTGAGTTCAGCCGGCACCGCCGCCGGCCCACAACAAGGAGTTCAGGGCGTAATGGCAACGATCACCCCGCAGAAGAAGTCCACGGCCGCGCGTCACGGTTTCAAGACCGGCGAGTACATCGTCTATCCGGCGCATGGCGTCGGCCAGATCGTCTCGATCGATGAGCAGGAAGTGGCTGGCCACAAGCTGGAACTGTTCGTCATCGACTTCCAGAAGGACAAGATGCGGCTCAAGGTGCCGGTCGCCAAGGCGACCTCCATCGGCATGCGCAAGCTGTCGGAAGAGGATTATGTCGAGCGCGCGCTGAAGGTCGTGCAGGGTCGCGCCCGCGTCAAGCGCACCATGTGGTCGCGCCGTGCCCAGGAATATGATGCCAAGATCAATTCGGGCGACTTGATCTCGATCTCGGAAGTCGTGCGCGACCTCTACCGCGCCGACAACCAGCCGGAGCAGTCCTATTCCGAACGCCAGCTCTATGAAGCGGCGCTCGACCGCATGGCCCGCGAGATCGCGGCTGTCAACCGCATGTCGGAAACCGAAGCCGTGCGCCTGATCGAGGTCAATCTCAACAAGGGCCCCAAGCGTGGCGCCAAGGCCGACAATGAGGAAGCCGAGCAGGAAGAGGCTGCCTGAGCTTTTCGCTTTCGAGTTAACGAAAAACCCGGCCTCGTGCCGGGTTTTTTGTCTTTAAGATTGCCGGAGATTGCCGCGTCTATACGCCGGCCTCCTTCTCCGCCGCCTCCTGCTTCAGCGTGGCGATGAACCGCTTTGTCCTTTCGCGCTCCGGATTGCCGAATAGCGTGGCGGATGGCCCCTGCTCGACAATGACGCCGGCATCGAGGAACACCGCTTCCTGGGCGATCTTGGAAGCCAGGCGCAAATCATGCGTCGCTATCACCATGGTCGTTCCCTCGCTGGCGAGCTGACTAAGCACATCGACCACCTCCTGCGCCAATTCCGGGTCGAGTGCCGAAGTCGGTTCGTCGCACAGCAGCACCTTGGGCGACGGCGCCAGCGCCCGGGCGATCGCCACGCGCTGTTGCTGGCCACCCGACAGCGTCGCCGGCCAGGCATCCGCCTTGTGGGCCATGCCGACCTTCTCCAGCAGCGCGAGCGCCCGTTCATGTGCCCTCTGGGGCGACCATTTGAGCACCGTGACCAAACCTTCCATGACATTTTCGATGGCGGTGCGATGCGGAAACAGCTGGAAATTCTGGAACACCATGCCGGTCTGCAGGCGCAGACGCCTTATGTCCGCCGCCGGCACCTTTCCGCCCGGGCGGAACTCGAGCATCTCGTCGCCGATCCGCACCGTGCCCGAGGTCGGGATCTCCAGGAGGTTGATGCAGCGCAGCAGCGTGCTTTTTCCCCCACCCGAAGGACCGACAAGGGCTGTGACGCTGCCCTCGGCGATGGCAACCGTCACCCCTTTCAGCACGAGATTTTCGCCGAAGCGTTTTTCGATGTTGGTGAGGCCGATCATGAGCGTGCCTCCAGGAAGCCGCCATAGCGGTTGAGCCGCTCCTCCAGCCGCGTCTGCAAGGCCGACAGCACCGAACTCATCGCCAGATAGAGGATCGCAGCCTCGACATAGAGGATGAGCGGCTCATAGGTGGTGGCAACGATACGCTGCGCTGCCTGGAACATCTCCGGCACGGTGATGGCGGCGGCCAGCGACGTGTCCTTGACCAGCGAGATGAAAGTGTTGGAGAGCGGCGGCACCGCCACCCGGCCGGCTTGCGGCAGGATGGTGCGCCGCATCGCCTGGCTCCAGGTCATGCCGATCGAGTAGCCGGCCTCCCACTGGCCTTTCGGCACCGAGCCTATCGCCGCGCGGATGATTTCCGACGTGTAGGCGCCGATGTTGAGGGTGAAGCCGATCAGCGCCGCGGTAAAGGCATCGAGCAGGATGCCGACCGAAGGCAGGCCGTAGAAGATCAGGAACAGCTGCACCAGCAGCGGCGTGCCGCGGAAGATCCAGACATAGAAGCGCACGAGCGCCACCAGCGGCTTCGGGCCGAACAGCCGGCCGAGCGCCGCGCCCAACCCCACCGTCAGGCCGAGCACGAAGGACAGCAGCGTCAGCGGCACGGTGAAGATCAACGCTGCCCACAGCAGCGAGGGCAGCGACTCCAGCATCAGTTGCAGCCAGTGCGGCACGAAAAATCCTCCGGAATGGACAAGCGGCGTCATCGAAGCGCGAATGCGTCAGCCATATCACGACAAAAGCGGCGAGCCGTCAAAAACGGCTCGCCGCTGGATGGGCCGCGGGGCGACGACCGGCCCCGCTTTATGAATTACTTCGACACGTCCTGGCCGAAATAGGTGTCGGCGATCTTCTGATAAGTACCGTCGGCCTTGATGTCGGCCAGCGCCTTGTTGATGGCCGCGACCAGCTCCGGATCGCCCTTGCGCACGATGACGCCGGAATAATCGGCATTCTCTTCCTGGGCGGCGATCTTCACATTGGCGTCGGGCTTGTGCTTCTTGAAGTCGAGGAACGACAGGCTGTCATTGATGGTGGCGTCGGCGCGGCCGGTCAAAAGCAGCTGGATCGACTGGTCGAAGCCGTCGGTGCCGACCAGTTCGGCGCCATTCGACTCGGCCAGCTTGCCGAAATTGGAGGTCAGCGACTGCGCCGACTTCTTGCCCTTGAGATCGGCGAAGGTCTTGATGTCGGTGTTGTCGCCGCGCACGATTAGCACCGCCTTGGAGGCGATGTAGGGATCGGAGAAATCGTACTTGGCCTTGCGGGCATCGGTGATGCCGACTTCGTTGATGACGGCGTCGTAGCGCTTGACATCGAGGCCGGCGATCAGGCCGTCCCACTTGCCCTCGAGGAACTGCGCCTTGACGCCAAGCTTGTCGGCGATCGCCTTGGCGATTTCGACGTCGAAGCCGACCAGCGCTCCGGATGCATCATGATAGGTAAAAGGCGCGTAAGTGCCTTCCGTACCGACCTTGATGACGCCGGCCTGCTTGATCTGGTCGAGATTGGCGCCGGCATGGCCCGATGCGACCGCCAGGGCCTGCAGCGTTCCGGCGATGATGAGTGACTTGAGCCATTTCATTTTTCTGTGATCCCGTCCTTGGCCTGATGTCAGGCATGTTGTGAGGGCTGGAAAATGACAGATGCGGGTCGAAAAAATAAGGAATGAAATTTCAAAGAGGGCCAATTCCAGAAATCGAATACTCTAAAAGGAATTTCTCTGCAGCATTCAGAGTTCCGGGCAGCCGTGCCGAAATTGCCCGGATCTCATCGCTCGCCTGCCCGCGCCAGCGGAACCTTTCCCGCGCACGGCAGTTTTGGCTGTTCTAGGGCATGACGCCGTCATTTCAAGCCGGTGCCTGTCATCCGCATCGCCTGAGCCAGGGAGCGCCTTATGATGGAAGACACGGCAGGTCGGGTCATGGTCCGCGCGGCAATGAGGGCGCCCTACCTCGAGCGCGACGAGGAGCATCGGCTTGCATTGCTCTGGAAAGAAGACAACGACCAGAACGCATTGCACAGCATCACCGTGGCCCATATGCGGCTGGTCATTTCCATGGCCTCGAAATTCCGTCACTACGGCCTGCCGCTTGGCGACCTGATCCAGGAAGGTCATGTCGGCCTGCTCGAGGCCGCGGCCCGCTTCGAGCCTGAGCGCGAGGTACGGTTTTCGACCTACGCGACGTGGTGGATTCGCGCTTCGATGCAGGATTACATCCTGCGCAACTGGTCGATCGTGCGCGGCGGCACCAGTTCGGCGCAAAAGGCCCTGTTCTTCAATCTCAGGCGCCTGCGTGCGCGCCTCGCGAACGGCGCCGAACCGCTCTCCAACACAACCCTCTACCGCGAGGTGTCGGTTGCGCTTGGTGTCTCCGAGGCCGATGTGGCGTTGATGGATTCACGCCTCTCGGCACCGGACTCCTCGCTCAACGTGCCGCTTGCCGATGATGCGGGTGCGACCGAGCGGATGGATTTCCTGGTCTCGGACGATCCCCTGCCCGACGAGATTGTCGGCGACAAGATCGACGTCGCGCGCCGCTCGCTTTGGCTGAGGGAGGCGCTTCAAGCTCTCAACGCCCGCGAACTCCGCATCATCGAGGAACGCCGGCTGACCGACGAGGGCGCCACGCTCGAGGCACTCGGCGAGACGCTCGGCATTTCCAAGGAACGCGTCCGCCAGATCGAGGCCCGCGCGATGGAAAAGCTCAAGGTCGCGCTGGTGAAGCAGAATCCCGAATTCATGGCGACCGCCGCCTGATTCGCGCAATGGGCGCTACTTGTCGGTGACGATCTTGACCTTGTCGCCGGCCGAAACCGCGGCCCCCGGCGACAACGCGTTGAGCACGCGGAACAGGTCGAGCTTGCGGT
>NZ_RZSJ01000030.1:0-21373 GCF_003998025.1 Mesorhizobium sp. M8A.F.Ca.ET.021.01.1.1 | reverse complement strand
CTATGTGGCGGCCGCGCTGCTGGTTCTGCTCGGCCTGATGCCCGGCCTGCCGCTGTTCCCGTTCTTCGCGCTGGCCGCCGGCATGGCCGGCCTCGGCTATGTCATTCCGATGCGCCACAACCGGGCGGTCGCCGAGGCCGAGGCGCTGAAGAGCCAGGAGAAGGCGACAAAGGCCGAGGAAGAAAAGAACTCGGTCAAGGCCTCTCTCGCCACCGCCGAGATCGAACTCCTGATCGGCAAGCAGCTTTCGACCCGGCTCCTGGTCTCGCATCAGGAACTGGTCTTCCGCATGTCCAAGATGCGCAAGAAATTCGCGCAGCAATACGGCTTCGTCGTTCCGGAAGTCCGCGTCGCCGACGACTTCGCCATCCCGCCGAAAAGCTATCAGATCAAGGTGCATGGCACCGTGGTCGCCGAATATTCCATGCGCGTCGGCGAGATCATGGTGCTGCTCGGTAACCGCGACATACCCGAAATCCCCGGCGAGGAGATTCGCGAGCCCGCCTTCGGCATGCGCGCCTATTCCGTCATGGAAACCTTCGCCGAGGATCTGAAGCGCGAGAACTTCACCTTCGCCGACAATATGTCGGTGCTGCTCACCCATCTCTCGGAAGTCATCCGCAACAACCTGCCGCAGCTGCTCTCCTACAAGGACATGAAGGCGTTGCTCGAACGCCAGGACCAGGAATACCGCAAGCTCGCCGACGAGATCTGCACCACCCACATCTCCTATCCCGGCCTTCAGGCGGTGCTGAAGCTTTTGCTGGCCGAACGCGTCTCGATCCGCAATCTGCATCTGATCATCGAGGCCATCGCCGAGATCGCGCCGCATGTGCGCCGCACCGAGCAGATCGTCGAACATGTGCGCATCCGAATGGCCCAGCAGATCTGCGGCGACCTCTCGGAAGGCGGCGTGCTCAAGGTGCTGCGCCTCGGCAACCGCTGGGATCTTGCCTTCCACCAGAGCCTCAAGCGCGACGCCAAGGGCGAGGTGCGCGAGTTCGACATCGATCCGCGCCAGTTGGAGGAGTTCGGGCAGGACGCCACCAAGGCGATCAAGAAACATCTGGAAGCCGGCGAGCGCTTCGTGCTGGTCACCGCGCCCGACGCTCGCCCCTATGTACGCATGATCATCGAACGCCTGTTCACCACGCTGCCGGTGCTCTCCCACGTCGAAATCGCCAAGGGCGTCGAGATCAGGGTGCTCGGGACCATATCGTGAGCGTTCTCTCGCAGGCCGTCGTCATCGCGGCGTTCCTCGCCTTCTGCCGCATCGGCGCCTGCTTCATGCTGATGCCGGGCCTGTCCAGCGCCCGCGTGCCCGTTCAGGTCAGGCTGTTCGTGGCGGTCGCCGCCACCGGCGGTCTGCTTGCCTTCCTGTGGGACAAGATCTTTCCCTTCGTCGATCCGCGTCCGCAGATCCTGGTGCCGATGATCATTTCGGAACTGCTGGTCGGCGGGCTGATCGGCGCCATGACCAGGCTCTACATGGAAGCGCTTCGCTTCATGGGCTCGGCCATCGCCATGCTGATCGGCTATGGCGGCTCCGGCGGGCCGGCGATCGAGGAGCCGGAGCCGCAGGCGGCGCTCGCCGCCATCATTTCGTTCTCGGCGCTGCTGATGCTGTTTGTCTTCGACTTCGACCACGAGATCGTCCGCGCCCTGGTGGCGTCCTACACGGTCGCACCGGTCAACGTCTTCTTCAACCCGCAGGCAGCGCTGGTCGACATCACCGACACCGTGTCGGACACGTTCTTCCTGGTCATCCGCCTCGGCAGCCCGTTCGTCGCCTACGCCATTCTCGTCAACCTGACCATCGGCTTCGTCAACAAGCTGACCCCGCAGATCCCTATCTATTTCATCTCCCAGCCCTTCGTCATCGCCGGCGGCATGCTGATCTTCTATTTCGCCGTCGGCACCATGCTGTCGCTGTTCGTCGACGGCTTCGTCGACCTCACACTGGCGAGGTGAAATGAGCACGCGCAAGGATCGTCTGAGGAAACTCGTCAAGGTGCAGGAACAGCTGAAAGCCCTGCACGAGACCCGCCACGCCACCTTCGTGGCCGCGGCAAACGCCGCCGAGACCGAGGCCCGAGAATTGATCGGCCATTTCGACCAGGACAATTCCCTGTCCGGCCTGTTTCCCGATCTCTATCATCGCCGCATCGCCCAGGCCGTCGTGCGTCAGGAAGAGAGCCTGGAAAGCGCCAGGCAGGAAGCCGGCCTCATCGCCGCGGCAAGCGCCCGCACCAACATGGTGGAGCGCGCCTACAAGGACGTGCGCAACCGCGACGAGCGCGAGAGATCAGACCGCGAGCGGCTGGACCTAATCGCGCAGAAGCGTGGCGAGGAGTAGCGTCGAACATCATGCTGGCCTACTCCAAGTTGACTGATTGATGGCACGACGTGAATGACCGTTTGCGCCGATGTCAGTAGCAGAGGGCGACTCCGCGATCGACCATAAACAGACCTACGGCGTCCGGACGCATAAGTTGCACAGAAATGGCTGCTGGGAACCCTAATGCTACCGGAACCAGGAGGGAACTGGCTGGTAGCCAAAAGACTCTCAATTTGCAGCTGCTTTACTTCCCGAGGCCACCCCTTTGAACACGGACAACGAATCTACTTGATCAAGCATTGAGCACATCTTGTTAGGAGAATCGAAATCAAAGCCCATACACTTCACATCAGCAGCACATGCCAATACGCAGTCAGCATATGTGCTGGTGATGTTCGAGTATGAATTGCCTACTACGACAGTGTTTTTGTAGAAAACGAGACTAGAGTATTGAACTTTGTTCGCCACGGCCTGCTTGACGGCCACAGCAGCATCGGGAGCTCTCACTAAGACCGATGCGTCTCCTTTCATGAAACATGCGGAGTGTTTCTTGTCATAGGTGATTGCCTGACACCGGTTGTCGCCCTCGCATTGGATTTGGCATTGCTCGAATGAGACATTCCAAACAGGCATGCTCGGGAGGTCGAAGCCCATTGCATCCCAGCCATCCTGAACAACGAGCTTCTGGGCTTCCTCGGCACGGCCAGGGGGCATATTATAGTCATTGCCGCTGAACGTCCTGTTGTCGAGCCACGCACATTTCGATGCGAGTTCCAGAGCCGATGCATCATTCAGGCCGATGGATGCAAGTGTAGCCAAGGGCGCCGCGGGCGCTTGGGGGCGATCAGTAGGGGAGGGTCGGTTTGCTAAGTCTACGTTTACATCGACGCCATTTACTATGCGACGTGTGTAGCACCATGCACGATCCCATGTCGGGTCGTTCTCGTCGCTAAAATGGTGGCCAGAAACCAATGACCAGTGCGAACCTCCCCAGTCTATTTCCCGCGTGAGGAACTTGTTGAAGTCTTCAGTCACGATGTCAGGTTTAGGAGCCGGCGGGGGCGAGGCAACCTCCGACCTAGGGGCTGGTTCAGGGATGGGAATCGTTGTCCGTTCCGTCTTGCCCTCCGAGACTGTCTCTTTGGGCGCAATGTTATCGGTTCCCTTATGATTCCGAATGGTATCTACGGTTGGTGAAAGTCTGAACTCACGCCCGAAAAATAACGCCGCTCCATAGCCGATGCCGACGGCGGCGACCGCTACTGCAGCCCCCGTCATCATCCTGCGGAAGGCATTTGCCCGTGCTATCTTGTCATAGGCAGCTGCCTCAGCCTGCAGAGTCGGGATAGCCGCCTGCTTCACGACTAAGTCAACGGCTCGCTCGAGAAGCTCCGTATTATGCCTGACCAGCACTGTTGCGACCACCTTTAGCGGCCACTTTGACGAGATCGACGACCTCTGGTGGCAAATCCTCGTTTAGCGCCTTTCGCAGGGCATCCGGATCGTCGGTGAGGATGGGTACATAGAGAATTTCCTTCACCACCTTTTCAACAGGAACCTCAACGCGTTTCTCGACCTCCCTGTCGACGGAAACTTCAAAGGGCACTTTGATCGTACGAACCCGGCGCCATCGCCACCGTAAGAGCAATCGTCGAACCAGACGCGACAGCGGGCTCTCAGTACGACTTTCGGCTTGTGCAGCGATACGCTGCAAACCAAGAGCCACCATGGCAGTGATTGGGCCGGCCAATCCTGCAATCACGGCGAGGGAGCCGAACCAGATTGCAGAGACTCTCCCCGCTTGAGGCTCACTCACTTCTTCCGGCTTTTCGCCGTACCAGCGGGCTGCGATTCGTCGAATCTGGTCTGTCCTGGCGAGCGGGATGCGCTTCTTCTCAAGTTCGCTCAACTGCTTTGCTATCTCGTCTCGCCGCGCTTGATTGGCAGCTAGGGTACTAGCTTTCGAAGCTTCCGCCGTCTGTGCTGCTGACAGTGTCTCCCTCGCCTGATCGAGCCGGCGCTCCCAATCTGCAGTTATTGCATCAAGCGTCTTCTCAAGGTCGCTTCGTCGGCTCTGGAGCACCTGTCTCTGGTCTGCCGTCATCTTTGGGCTTTCAAGCCTCAAACGGTCGAAATCGCTTCGAGTACCCGCGATCTCTTGATCGACAGCCGCGATTTGCGATTCATACTTTGCCTCGATCTTAGCGCGAGGATTGGCAAGTTTCCCAATCTCGTCCTCCCAGCGCTTTGCCGAAGCTGTGTCGCCAGTTTCTCGGGCGTCTCTAATCCGCTCCACGTAACTGTCTCGTTGCCTTTCAAACTCCTCTACTGCTTGCTGAACTCGACCATCTCGCTCGGCAACTAGGTCCACTCGTCTTTGCTCTTTCTCCCGGACCTGTTCTCGTGCTCTGGACGCTTCTGGCGTTAGAGCAGTCGTCGCTAGAAGTTCGGTGTCGACGTCTGCGATACGGCTTTGAATTTCCTTCCGAGCCTTATCGGCAAGCGCGCTGATCTCTTCCAGATCCGCTCTGGCTTTGGCGGCCTGATCTGCTTGCTTTGCGAACTCGTCTGCAGCGTCAAGCTTCGCATTCTCTCTGGTGAGCGAATCGATGCCGTCGGCGAGTTCTTCATATTGCAATTCGCGGAGCGTGCCAGCGCGCTCCAGCCCCAACAAAACTGTCTCAAAAGTGATGCCTGCTAGAAGTAGGAGAAACACCAAGATCACAGGCTTCCCCAGCCAGGACACGCTATATAAAAGTGTGGCGATTGGAATCTTCGTTAGCTCAGCGATGGAAACGATAAAAAACGGGGCACTGGCGAGAATAAGGTCCATCGCCGTGGCAGATTGACTTGCTTCGAAAGCTTGAAAGCCCAAAACAAGGCCTGTGGCTAATCCAATAATCGACGCTATGATCTCTAATGCCCATGCGCCACGATATGTCCACTGGCCATAGCTGGCCAGCTTTTGGCTCATACTTGCGTGCATCAGGCGCCCCGTCTCCCCAATATCCCCAAGCCATATTGTCATCTTGAATGAGCAATTGCATCAAAAAACACCGTCGACGCGGCTAATATCCGTGAAATCGAGAAACACCGTTACTTTCCGAGATAGCTATCGGATGTGCAACCCGACAGCCGCAGGTGCAAGTACATGCCACGGGATCTGCCAAAGACAATCGAGTATACCCGTCCCGTGAAAATTCGGTTTGACATGCAATCGTTTAGCAAAGCGTTTCGCTTGCAACTCGGCCGCCATCCTGATCCAACCTGCCGTTTCATCAGCAGTCGCCGAGACCATTGGGCCTCGTCGCAGGAGCATTTGCGCCGAGGCTCACAGAATAGCCTTGTGACTGAACTTGATGGCCAATGATGCCGATGGCCTGGTTGGTGGTAGGCTGAGTACCCTCCGCGTGCTCGGCGTGCTAAACTGATGCGCGAAAGATGGCCATAAACAAAGCGCACTTCTGGCGGCCAAGCTTACCGATGTTCCGAACGCGGCCTAGCGGACACCGCAATGGCACCTTCTGGACAGATCGTTCTAGAAACTGGACCGCGTGCTTTCAGCCTAAAGGCGACACCAGAACGTCTGCTCGGGAAGCGCCACTCGTAGCGCGAAGCAAACAACCGAACCACACTCCAGCATCTCCTCACCCTCCGCAAGCCTGCCACAAGCTTGTTGAGGCATGGTCCTGGCTAAGGAAACCCGGCAAAAGGCGGACTTTCTTGGCGATTTCTCCACCCAGCGACATCGTGATGGATGTCGCCCGAGCTGCCGATCCGATGGATATCGAGGCTGCCCGCGCCGCGCTGACCAAGCGCGCCGGCGGCGTCGCCGGCACGTTTTCGGTCGACACCGCGGCTTCTGTCGATGCCGGCTCGATCCTGTCACGCGCGACGGCCGACAAGGCCGCCGCCACGGCCGATCCTGCCAAGAAGTTCAAGAAGTTCGAGGCGATGGTCTTGCAGACCTTCATCCAGAACATGCTGCCCAAGGACACCGAGGGCGTCTACGGCACGGGTCTCGCCGGCGACATGTGGAAATCGCAGCTCGCCGAGCGCGTCGCCGACGTCATGGCCGATCGCGGCGGCATCGGCATCGCCAAGTCGCTGCTCGCCGACCACTACATGGACGGCAAGCGCAAGGTGCCGATCGGCCCGGTCTCGAATGGACCGGAAAAGACCGAAATCGACACGCAAACCCGTCTGTCCACCTCGCTCGTCCAGGAATTGCAGCGCAAGGCCGCCAGGTCGATGACCGGCGACGAGACAACCATAAAAACAGACATCAAGATCTAGACTGGGAAACACCATGGCCGACTCTTCCGAATTCACCGCCAACCTGCCAGCACGAGCGACCGCGCCGGACACACCGGCCCCGTTCGCTCGGCCTGGAAACCTTGCCGCCATCATCGGCCGCATCGAGGAGGTGGTCGAGGAAGAGACCGCCGGCATCCGCAGCGATACAAGCTATGACCTCAAGGCGTCGAACGCCCGCAAGAGCCGTTATCTCTACGAGCTCACCCGCGCCATGAAGGGCGGTAGCGAGGCCGAATTCCTCGAGCAGCATCGCGAGGGCCTGACCCGGCTGCGCCAGAAGCTGGCGAAGAACGAGGCCGCCATCCTGGCCCATCTGAGCGCCGTCAACGAGGTCGCCGGCCTGCTGCGCAGCGCCATCCAGCGCGCCGAGACCGACGGCACCTACTCCGCCGGCGAATTCGGCAGGCCGAAAGGGTAGAGCGCGGCGATGCCGGGCCCGGGTTCAAAATGATCAAGGTCATCGCCATAGCGGTCTGGATCTGCGCCGCCACGCTCGGCGCGGTGTTCTATTCGTTCCAGGCCGCCGGCGAACGCGGCGTCGGCGAGAAACCCAAGCCGATGCTGGGTGGGCTGGACTACGTCAAGACCGACGTCATTTCGGTGCCGCTGATCCACAATTCAAAGATCGACGGCTACTTCCTGGCCAAGCTCGTCTATACCGTCGAGCCGGAGCAGATAAAGAAGCTGTCGATCCCGGCCGAGGCGCTGATTACAGACGAGGTCTACAGCTATCTCTACGCCCATCCCCAGATCGACTTCACCAAGAAGGCGACGGTCGACCTCGATGCCTTTCGCGCCGCCATCCGCGACACGATCAACACACGTGTCGGCGCAACCCTGGTGCATGAGGTCCTGATCGATCAGGTCAATTTCCTGAGCAAGGATGAGATCCGCGACAACTGGCTGCGCCGGCGGCAGGATGCCAGCACCCCCGCGACCGAGACGCCTAAGCCGGTCAGCGCGCATTGAGCCATCGGCCGTCGGGCCGGCGCCAGCGGTCCCGATAGCAGTCGGCGCCGGGGCCGATGCCCGCAATTTGCGTTGACGTAAACGTCAATCCAAAGCTATATGCGGCAGCGATTGTAATCGCCTCAGAGGCATGGGCTTCGGCCGGACCGAAATGCCCTGCGCGACAGAATGCAACCAGACAGGAGAACAGCGTGAGCGTTCAGGAGATTGCCGAGAAGATCAAGTCGCGCGTGGCCAGCAGCGGGTTCGATCGTTCCGTGAAATTCGACACCGGCAGCGACGGCGTCATCGTCATCGACGGCGCAACCGTCTCGACCACGGACGCCCCTGCCGACTGCACCATCAAGCTCTCGCTCGACGATCTGGATTCGCTGATCGCGGGAGACCTGAATCCGACCATGGCCTTCATGACCGGCAAGATAAAGGTCGAAGGCGACATGACCGTCGCCATGGCGCTGAGCCAGTTGATCGGCTGAACGGACGTAGCCGCCAGAGGCGGCTTTGAGATGACAAAACGCCGCCTTTTCAGGCGGCGTTTTGTTTTGAAGGGCAGTCGCGCTTAAGCCTCGCGCGCCAGGATCGGCGCCTGTGCCTTAAGCTTGCGGCCGGACGCCTTCAGCGTGCCCTCGGCGCCATCAAGCCCGCCCTCCACCAGTTCCAGCGCCAGCAGGCGGTGCCGCTCGTAAGGTCCCGGCATGGCGAGCGCGCCCGTCCTGGCGGCCGAAAAGCCGAAGCGGCCATAGTAGGGCTCGTCGCCGACCAGCAGGATCGCCGCATGGCCGAGGCGCGCGGCTTCCGCGATGGCATGCCGCATCAGCGCCGAACCGATGCCGGCACTCTTGAGCGAGGGGTCGACGGCGAGCGGGCCAAGCAGCAGCGCCGACGAACCGCCCTCGCCCAAGGTGACATCCCATAGCCGCACCGTGCCGGCCACGCCGCCCGAGGCATCGCGCGCGACGAAGGCAAGACCCTCCGAGGGCCGACGGCCACGCCGCAGCTTTTCCGACGATTTGGTCTTGCGCTTCGGCCCCATGGCGCGATCGAGCAAGGCTTCGCGCGCCGCCACGTCGGCAACGGTTTCGGCGACCACGGCGAAGGCCGGCGCATGAGCTACGATTTCAACTGACATTTCCATTTCCGCGATCCCTTCACGAGCGGAGATCTGTTCCACAGGCGAGCCCAAGCGGGCGACGGGCGCCCACCTGGGATGATCTGATCGGTTCTTTCGAACCGTCAGATCACGTAGGATCGGAGAGGCTCGAAGCCGTTGAAGGCGACCGCCGAATAGGTGGTCGTGTAGGCGCCGGTGCCTTCGATCAGCACCTCGTCGCCGATGGTCAGCGACAAAGGCAGCGGATACGGCGTCTTCTCGTACATCACGTCGGCCGAATCGCAGGTCGGGCCGGCGAGCACGCAAGGCGCGGTCTCGGTGCCGTCATGCGCGGTGACGATCGGGTAGCGGATCGCCTCGTCCATCGTCTCGGCTAGGCCGCCGAACTTGCCAATGTCGAGGAACACCCAGCGTACATTGTCGTTGTCGGCCTTCTTCGAGATCAGCACGACTTCCGACTTGATGACGCCGGCATTGCCGACCATGCCGCGGCCCGGCTCGATGATCGTCTCGGGAATGGCGTTGCCGAAATGCTTGCGCAGCGCCGAGAAGATCGCCTGGCCATAGGCCTGCGCCGCCGGCACGTCACGCAAATAGCGGGTCGGGAAGCCGCCGCCCATATTGACCATCTTGAGCACGATGCCTTCCTCGGCGAGCGTCGCGAACACCTTCTTGGCGTCGGCCAGCGCACGGTCCCATGCGGTCAGGTCGGTCTGCTGCGAGCCGACATGGAACGACACGCCATAGGCGTCGAGGCCGAGGCCCTTGGCATGGCGCAGCACATCGACGGCCATGGCCGGCACGCAGCCGAACTTGCGCGACAGCGGCCATTCGGCGCCTTCGCCATCGGTCAAAACGCGGCAGAAGACGCGTGCGCCGGGAGCGACGCGGGCGATCTTCTCGACCTCCTCGACGCAATCGACCGCGAACAGCTTGATGCCGAGCTGGTAGGCGCGTGCGATGTCACGCTCCTTCTTGATGGTGTTGCCGAAGGAGATGCGGTCCGCCGGCGCACCGGCGTCCATCGCCATCTCGACTTCGGCAACGGAAGCGGTGTCGAAGGACGAGCCCATCGCAGCAAGCAGGCGCAGGATTTCCGGCGCCGGGTTTGCTTTCACCGCATAGTAGATCTTGGAATCGGGCAGCGCCTTCTCGAAGGCGCGGAAATTGTCGCGCACGACATCGAGGTCGACGACGAGGCAGGGGCCGGACGGACGTCGGGTGGCGAGGAAGTCGAGAATGCGCTGGGTGGCCATCGGGTTTCTCCATCGCGCCTTTCGGCGCGCACAAGGGTGCGGGCGCGGGCTGTCGGCCTCGCGAACACGCGGTCAAACAAAGGCGGGACGGAAAATCCATGGAACCAGCCGGTGGAGACCCCGGAACCATGAAACGCCGTCTCGCGGCGATGAACCTTGGCCTTGCCCGGCTTCGGTTCGCTTTGTCTGCCTTGGCTTGGATTGGGAGAACCCCGTTCCGCACTGCCGGCAATGAAGGTGTGCCTCTTCAGTAACCCCGGTCTTTGGACAACCGGCAGAGAACCAGAAAGGCCCGCACCGTCGTTGCTTCAAGGTGTCCTCGGTCTGGCGGTTGGCCGCTAAACCGACTGGAGGGGTTGGCTCCAGTTACCTTACCGATTTCCCTCACCATTCGAGGATCGGCGGACACCCACAGGCACGTGCGACTTTGGGCAAGCGCGATATAAGAGCGAAGTATTTCACAATCAATAAAAATCGTATCCCAGGTTGTAAAATTTCTGGCATCGAACAATGTTGGCGCAACCGTATCCGGATATCGAACGATGACAGGCACACACGGCCCCTTCAACGCCTTTCTCGATCTCCGCCAGATGCCGGTGGCGCATGCCGAGCTTGGGCCGCTGGCCGGGCTGCGGCTGGCGGTCAAGGACATTTACGACGTCGCCGGCTACCGCACCGGTTGCGGCAATTTGCAGAAATTCGCCGGAGGCCACGCCGCTTCGCGCACGGCAGGCGCCGTGCAGATGATTCTCGACGCGGGCGCGCGTTTCGTCGGCAAGACCCAGACCGACGAACTCGCCTTCGCTCTGTTCGGCCAGAACGCGCATTTTCCGTTTCCGGTGAACCCGGCGGCTCTCGACCGCGTCACCGGCGGTTCGTCTTCGGGGTCGGCCGCGGCGGTGGCGGGCAGGCTGGCCGACATCGCAACGGGGTCCGACACAGGTGGTTCGATCCGCGCGCCGGCGAGTTTCTGCGGGCTGATTGGCCTCCGCACCACGCATGGCCGCATTTCCCTCGACGGCACCATGCAGTTGGCGCCGAGTTTCGACACGTTCGGCTGGTTCGCCGACGACATCGAAACCTACGAGACCGTCGGCAAGCTGCTGCTTGGCCGCGATCCGCATCAACATTCCCTGGATCGGCCGCTGACGCTCGGCTGGCTGGACGAAATGATCGCCCGGCCGGCGCTCGCCGAATTTGCAGGAATGAAGGCGCTGGCGAGCGCGGTGTTCGGTACGCCGGCGACGCCGATGTCGCGCTTCAGCTCTTCTCCGGATGAACTCTACTGGTGCTTTCGCCGGCTGCAGGCCAGGGAGGCCTGGACGGTGCATGGCGAATGGATCACCAGCGGCGAGCGCGACCTTGGGCCTGGGGTCGAGGAGCGGTTCGGCTTCGGCCGTGCCGTGGACGACCGGACGGCACAGGCCGAAAAAGTGCGCCGGCTGACCTTTCGCGGTGAATTGAGCGCCCTGCTCGGCAAGGACGGTTTTCTTATTCTGCCGACGGTGCCGGGTCCGGCGCCTTATGTCGACAGCACACCCGAGCAGTTCCAGGCCTATCGCGAGCGCGCCTTGCACCTTCTGTGCCTGGCCGGGCTCTCCGGCTTTCCCCAAATCACCTTGCCGATCGGCTCGGTTGCCGGCGCACCGTTTGGACTTTCGCTGCTTGGCCCTTCCGGCAGCGACATTGCCCTGATACGGCTCGGCCGAAAACTTCTAATGCATGTCGCGCAAAAGTGACCTCGGTTTTGCGACGACGACATGCATCAAACAACACTCAAAGCGCGTCGCGTGAATTCGTTTCGACGCGACGCGCTTTGGACGCAGCACAAAGGGCCTGAATAATGGACACACTGACCCGCATGCGCGCCTTCATCGACGTCGTCGAGGCCGAGGGCTTTTCGGCGGCGGCGCGCAAGATCGGCCGCTCCAAGGCGCTGCTGTCGAAATATGTGCGCGAGCTGGAGGACGAACTCGGCGCGCTGCTCTTGAACCGCACGACGCGCCAGTTCTCGATGACGGAGGCCGGCCACACCTACTACCGTCGCGCCTCCGAGATCGTGCGCGAAGTCGACAGCCTGGCCGACGCCGTGCGCGAGTCCTCCGGCGATGTGCGCGGCCGCATCAAGCTGTCGGCGCCACGCACCTTCGCCGACGCGCCGATCGGCCAGTCGCTGATCGACTTTGCCAAGCAGTATCCCGACATCGTGCTCGACATCCAGCTCGACGACCGCTTCGTCGATCTCGTCGAGGAAGGCTTCGACCTCGCGGTGCGCATCTCGCGGCTGGAGAATTCGTCGCTGATCGCAAGGCGCCTGGCGCCGTTCTCGATCAAGCTCTGCGGTTCTCCCGAACTGATCGCCAAGCATGGCATGCCGACACGGCCGCAGGATCTCAGCCACATGCCCTGCATCGTCGACACCAATGGCCGCGGACTGAACAACTGGCCGTTCAAGGGCGACAATGGCGACCCGGTGAGCATTGCCGTGTCGGGCCCGATCGAGGTCAACAGCCCGATGGCGGCGCGCGCCGCGGCCCTGTCGGGTCTTGGATTTTGCATCCTGCCGGATTTCATCGCCGCGCCTGACCTCAAGAGCGGCCAATTGGTGGCGGTGCTCGACGACCGCATCCTATCGGGCGGCGGCATCTTCGCCGTCTACCCGCATCGCCGCTATCTGCCGGCGAAGGTGCGCGTTTTCGTCGACTTCCTGGTGCAGTGGTTCAGGACGCGTGAGAGCGCCTGACCTGCCTCAGGCCTCGAGGCGCGTCGCGCCGCGAAGCGCTTTGAGTTCTCGTTGCGTGCGTGCCGTTGTCCCTGAACCGCCGCGCACTTTTGGGTGACATGCGCCGACAGTCCCAATTTCGCCCCCTTTCTGGTAACCTTCGGCAACTCTTTCCGAAAGCCAAGGGAATCGCGACCGCGAATGTATTTGAAACGGCACGCAATCACGCTGGCTTCGGCCTTGGCGGCGACTTTCGCCGCGACGGGACCGGCCGAGGTGCATCCGCACGTCTTCGCCGAGGCACGCCTCGACGTGATCCTGGCCCCGGATCACCAAAGTGTGAAAGCGCTGCGCCATCTCTGGCGCTTCGACGATCTGTTTTCGAGTACGGTGATGATGGAGTTCGACAAGAACTCCGACCTGAAGCTTGACGACAAGGAGCTGAAGGAGGTCGCCGACACGGTCCACGCCTCGCTGGCCGAGTTCAATTACTTCCAGCTCGTCACGCAGGACGGCAAGGACGTGGCGATGACGCCGCCGCCCCACCTGATGGCCAATTTCGACAACGACCAGTTGATCATCCTGTTCGAGTCCGAGCCGAAGGCGCCGATCAAGCTGACCGGCAAGATCGACATCGGCGTCTATGATCCGACGTTCTACACCGCGATCGACTTCACCGAGGATTCCAACATCACGGTCGAGGGCCTGCCCTCGAACTGTGCCAGCAAGGTGGTCCGTCCTGATCCGGACGAAGCGATCAAGGAAAACCAGAAGACCCTGACGGATGCCTTCTTCAACGATCCGACAGGCACCGACATGAGCAAGATCTTCGCCACCAAGCTCGAACTGACCTGTCAGCCAGAAGGATGAACCCGGTGACGAAACCGTCCCTGCGTTTGGCATTCGGCCTGTTGGCCATCGCTTTTGCCACGATGCATTTCGCCAATGCCGCGCACGCCCAGAGTTCGCTCGGCATCGGCGTCAATGATGGCATGGCGCCCAGCACCGGTCCGTTCGCCCACATCCTGATGTGGATCAACCTCAGGCAGCAGGAATTCTATCGCGCGCTGGCGACGGCCATGAAGGCGATGCGCCAGGACAATAGCAAGCTCTGGGTGCTCATCGGCCTGTCCTTCGCCTATGGCATTTTCCACGCCGCCGGCCCCGGTCACGGCAAGGCGGTGATCTCCTCCTACATGGTGGCCAACGAAGTGGCGCTGAAGCGCGGCATCCTGTTGTCCTTCGTCTCGGCGCTGCTGCAGGGCCTGACGGCGATCCTGGTGATGCTGCTTGCCTATTTCGTCCTGCGCGGCACCACGATCTCGATGACCGATGCGGCCTGGTTCATGGAGATCATGAGCTTTGCCCTAGTCACCCTCTTCGGCGCCTGGCTTCTGTGGCGCAAGCTCGGCCCCGCCGTCCTGCACCTGTTTGGCAAGGGGCCGGCCTACAGCCTGTCGGCGGCCCATGCCGGCCATTCGCATGGGGCTCATTCCCATGGCCACTCGCATGCAGGCCATTCGCATGCCGCTCATTCGCACGCGCTGCGCGCGTATGACGATCACGACCATGTGCATGACCATTCACACGATCATCACGACCATGGCGCGCATGACCATCATCACGACCATGGCGCGCACGATCACGCGCATCATGACCATGCGATCGGCGAGGTCTGCGAAACTTGCGGCCATTCGCACGCGCCCGATCCGGCAATGCTGTCCGGTGACCGCTTCGACTGGCGCACCGCCTGGTCGGCGGTAGCGGCGGTCGGCATCCGCCCCTGCTCCGGCGCGCTGATCGTGCTGAGTTTCGCGCTGCTGAACGGGCTCTGGCTCGGCGGCTTGCTGTCGGTGCTGGCGATGTCGATCGGCACCGCCATCACCGTCTCGGCGCTGGCGACGATGGCCGTGACCGCTAAGAACTGGGCGGTCTATTTCGCCGGCGACGGCCGCATGGGCAACCGTATCCACTCGATCGTCGAGATCGGCGGCGCGGCCTTCGTGTTCCTGTTTGGACTGCTGCTGCTGTCGGCGAGCCTGACAGGCGGCGTCTAGGCCTCCACCACGATCGAACGGGTGGCTGCGGACCTCTAATTGGGTATCTTGCCGCCCAGCTCATCCTCGATATGGGCGCGGATGATCTCGTCGAAACTCTTCTCGGCGCTGAAGCCAAGCTCGCGTGACCGCCGCGCCTCGAACCGGGTCGGCCAGCCCTTGACGATCGTCCAGATCGTCTCGTCGGGCACCTCGCGGATCAGCTTTGCCGTCTTCGATCCGGCGATGCGTTCCAGCGCCTCGATTTGCTCGCCAACGCTGACGGCGACGCCCGGCATCGTCAGGTTGCGGCGCGGCCCGACGGCGGCACCGTCGATGCCAGCCGCATGGATCAGGAAATTCACCGCCGAGCGCGGGCTGGCATGGGTGTGCACGACCGAGCGCGGCACCGGCAGGATCGCCTCCTGCCCGCTCAGCGGCTCGCGGATGATACCGGAGAAGAAGCCGGAGGCCGCCTTGTTCGGCTTGCCCGGCCGCACGCAGATCGTCGGCAGCCTTATGCCGATCCCGTCGAAGAAACCGCGCCTGGAATAGTCGGCGAGCAGCGCTTCGCTCATCTGCTTCTGAGTGCCGTAGGAGGTCAGCGGCGTTGGATGGAAGTCGTCCGGTATGACATCCGGGAACGGCGCGCCGAACACCGCGATCGACGAGGTGAAGACGACGCGCGGCGCGAATCCGCCCAGGCGGATGGCGTCGAACAGCGCGCGCGTGCCGTCGAGGTTGACGCGGTAGCCGAGGTCGAAATTCGCTTCCGCCTCACCCGACACGACGCCGGCGAGATGGAAGACGACATCGGGACGTGATGCGACCAGGCTCTCCGCGGCGCCTGCTTCGGCAAGGTCACCCGTGTGCAGTGCGACGCTGACGCCGTCCATGGCCGGCGCCTGCGGTGGCACGATGTCGTGCAGATCGAGCGCGGTGATCTTCTTGCCCCGCAGCGTGCCGTCCTTGGCCAGCCGGGCGATGAGCTTGCGGCCGACCATGCCTGCGGCGCCAGTGATCAGAATGCGCATGTCCGATATCCCTCACTTGTCCCGATTTTTGCGCTGGGTGCGCGCGCGCAGCCAGAACACCAAGAAAAACGCCAGCACGAAGACGGTGCCGAAGATACCCGCCAGCACGGTCGAAAAACTGCCGAGTGCCAACATCATGGTCGGCAGGTAGAAGGCGGCAATGCCGAACACAAGCATGATCCAGACCGCCGCGATGGCCGCATTGCGCGTGTCACGGTCCATCATGCCGCACCGGAGCGGGGGGCGTTGATCGGGCTGAGTTTCAAAGCTGGAGAACTCCTGAGGGCAGGTCCGATCGAAGGTCATCGATCGGACCTAGTGATAGTGACCGTGATGCGCAGCCGCATCGTGCCCATGCTGATGCTCATGATCGTGGTCGTCACCATCGTCGGCGCACTGGCCGAATTCCGGTTCCACGGTGGCATGGCTGATGCCGTGTTCGCTGGCAAGCCGCTTCTTGATGGCGCTGACGGCCTGATGCGCATCGACGCCCTCGTTGAGGCACGCATGCAGCGTCGCCATGCTGCTTGTCCCGTCGATCGACCAGATATGCATATGGTGCACTTCGCGCACACCCTGGACCGTTGCCTGGATGTCCCCGGCGATCAGGTCGCGGTCGAGGCGCGGCGGTACGCCTTCGAGCAGGACGTGGGCGGCGGCACGCATCAGCGACCAGGCGGTGGACAGGATCAGCAACGAGACCAGCACGGACAGGATCGGGTCGATCGGCGTCCAGCCGGTCGCCAGGATGACCAGTGCCGCCACGATCGCGGCTGCCGAGCCGAGCAGATCGCCAAGCACATGCAGGATGGCGCCGCGCATGTTGAGGTTGTCTCGATCGCCGCCATGCAGCACCAGGAAGGAGCCTATGTTGACCAACAGGCCAAGGATCGCCACCACCAGCATCGGTCCACCCAGCACCGGCGCCGGTGTCTGCAGGCGATCCCAAGCCTCGTAGACGATCCACAGCGCGATGACGAAGATGGCGATGCCGTTGGTGTAGGCCACCAGCGTCTTGACCCGGCCGAAACCGTAGGTGAGCTGGCCGGTCGCCGGGCGGCTTGCCAGATGAAAGGCATACCAGGCCAGGCCGAGCGCGATGGCGTCGGCGAGCATGTGGCCGGCATCGGCCAGCAGCGCCAGTGACCCCGTAAACAGACCGCCGAGCGCCTCGGCGACCATGAAGCCGGCGGTAAGGCAGGCCGCGATCAGGACGCGCTTCTTGTCGGTCGAGCCATGCACATGGCCGGCGCCATGGTCATGCCCGCCGTGATCCTGCCCGCCGTGATCGTGGGTATGCGACAAATGGCAAACTCCCGTTAGGCGCCGAATTCCGCGCGAAAATCCTCGAGCCGCCTCTTCTGCTGGCCGTCGCCATCGAAATTGGCCGGATCGAGCCAAGCTTCATAAGCCTTGCGCAGAGCCGGCCATTCCTTGTCGATGACCGAATACCACGCGGTGTCGCGGTTTTCACCCTTGACGATGAGATGCTGGCGGAAAATGCCCTCGAACTTGAAGCCGAACCGTTCCGCCGCGCGCTTCGACGGCTCGTTGCGGTTGTTGCACTTCCATTCGTAACGGCGATAGCCGAGTTCGTCGAAGATGTATTTCATGAACAGGAACTGGGCTTCCGTCGCCGCCGGCTTGCGCGAGATGAGCGGTCCCCAATAGATATTGCCGATCTCGATGACGCCATAGGTCGGATCGATGCGCATCAGCGTCTGGCGTCCCGCGATCTTGCCGCTGGCCTTGTCGATGACGGCGAAGAACAGCGGATCCTCGCTCGCCTCCACCTTATCCAGCCATGGCTGGAAGGCAGCGCGGGTTTCCGGCGGATAGTCGGGCAACCAGGCAAAGCGGCCACCGACGTCGGATACGGACGAGGCTTCGTAGAGACCGTCGCCGTGCTTCGCGGCGTTCAGCGGCTCGAGCCTGACGGTCCGTCCCTCCAGCACCTTGCGCTCGGGCCGAGGACGTGGCTGCCAGTTTTCAAGATTTTCCGTCACCAGAATCTCCAATCCGTTGACTTTTGCGAGCGGACGCTCACAAAAACGCTGCCGCAGTGTAAGAACCACAGGGACGGGAAAAATGCTCCACACGATTTCGGCCTTCGACCGTCTCGGCGAGGAAAATGCATTCGCGGTGCTGGCGCGAGCAACGGCACTTGCCCAACAGGGCCGCGACATCGTCAACCTCGGCATCGGCCAGCCAGATTTCAAGACGCCGCAGCACATCGTCGAGGCGGCGATCAAGGCACTGCGTGACGGTCACCATGGCTACACGCCGGCCAACGGCCTCTTGGCAACGCGCGAGGCGGTGGTGCGCCGCACGCTGACCACCACCGGCGTCGAGGTCTCGCCCGAGGCGGTGATGATCATGCCCGGCGGCAAGCCGACCATGTTCGCCGCCATCCTGATGTTTGGCGAACCGGGCGCCGAGATCCTCTATCCCGACCCCGGCTTTCCCATCTACCGCTCGATGATCGAATTCACCGGTGCGACCCCCATTCCCGTGCCGATGCGCGAGGAGAACGGCTTCGCCTTCTCGGCGCAAGAGACGCTGGCGCTGATCACCTCGAAGACCAGGCTGTTGATCCTCAACTCGCCGGCCAATCCGACCGGTGGCGTCACGCCCCGGGCCGAGATCGAAAAACTGGTAAAGGGGCTGGAGAAGCACCCCGGTGTCGCGATCCTCTCCGACGAGATCTACGACGTCATGACCTATGACGGCGAGACGCATTGTTCGTTGCTCGGCTTTCCCGAGATCCGCGACAGGCTGATCGTGCTCAACGGCTGGTCGAAGACCTGGGCGATGACCGGCTGGCGCATGGGCTGGTCGATCTGGCCGAACGGCGACAAGGGCGCCCATCTCTACGACAAGGTGCGCAAGCTGGCGGTCAACTGCTGGTCCTGCGTCAACGCGCCGAGCCAGTTCGCCGGCATCGCGGCCATTGACGGTCCGCAGGACGATGTCGACAAGATGATGCGCGCCTTCGACAACCGCCGGAAGATCGTGGTCGAAGGCCTGAATGCCTTGCCAAACATCTCCTGCATCACGCCCAAGGGCGCCTTCTATGCCTTCCCCAACGTCTCGAAGACCGGCTGGAAGGCCAAGAAGCTCGCCTCGGCCCTGCTCGACGAGGCCGGTGTGGCGCTGATCGGCGGCCCCGATTTCGGCATTCTGGGCGAAGGCTATATCAGGCTGTCCTACGCCAACTCCGAGGAGAACATCCTGCGCGCGCTGGAGCGGATCGGGGCGTTCCTCGCCAAGTGAGCTTCAAAGCGGCCCGCTGCCCTTCCGGATTATTTGCGGCTGGCCGCCATGGCGGTGTCATGAGCCGTCGGGAGACGCGCGGTCAAGGCTGGGCGCAAATGCCGAGAACAGCTACGGTTTTGGCATCAAGATCCAACCGAGGTGCCCCTCAATGTTCTATGCAATCCTTGCCTATCACGTGGAAGAAGCGATCAAGGCGCTGACGCCGCAAGAGGATGCGGCACTGATGGCTGAGTTGCTGAAGATCAACACCCGGCTTCGTGACGAGGGCATCCTTGGACCGTCCGCGCGTTTGGGGGCGACACGGGATGCCTGCACCTTACGCGGCCCGGGCGACGGCGTGATCATCGACGGCCCTTTCGCCGAGACCAAGGAACAGTTGCTCGGCCTCTATGTCGTCGACTGCGCCACGAGGGACGCGGCCATCGCGATCGCCCGTGACCTTCGCAGTGTCAATCCCACCGCCGTCTACGAGATCAGGCCGATTCTACTCTTCAAGCCCGGCGTGCCGTTGGCGGGCAAATGAGCCGGCGGCGAAAGCCATGCCGGTGCCCGTCGTTCACCCACGCCCAACGAATGGCATCTTGGTCGCCATCACAGTCATGAACAGCACGTTGGCGTCGAGCGGCAGGCTGGCCATGTGCACCACCGCATCGGCGACGCGCTGGACATCCATCACCGCTTCGGCTGATATCGAGCCATTGGCCTGCGGCACGCCGACGGTCATCGGCTGTGCCATGTCGGTCAGCGCATTGCCGATGTCGATCTGGCCGCAGGCGATGTCATAGGGGCGGCCATCCAACGCCAGCGTCTTGGTCAACCCCGTAATCGCATGCTTGGTCGCCGTATAGGGCACGGAGCCCGGACGGGGCGCATAGGCCGATACCGAGCCGTTGTTGATGATGCGGCCGCCCATCGGCTTCTGCTTGCGCATGGCGCCGAAGGCGGCGCGCGCGCACAGGAACGAACCGGTGAGATTGACGCCGACAATATCGTTCCACACCTCGACCGGGATCTCGTCGATCGGTGTCGACTTGTATCCCATGCCGGCATTGTTGAAGAGCAGGTCGACACGGCCGAAAGCCTCCACCACCGTCTCGAACAGATCGTCGACTTCACCGGCCTTGCTGATGTCGCAGGCAACCGCCAATGCCTTGGCCTCGGTCGGGCCGATCTCGGCGATCGCGGCATCCAGCACCGGCTTGCGGCGCCCGCAGAACACCGTGTTCCAGCCAGCCTTGAGCAATGCCGTGGCGACGCTCTTGCCGATCCCGGTGCCAGCGCCGGTGACGATGGCGGTTTTTTGCTCGGTCATGGCAGATGTCCTCCGGCAGCGCCGCGCGTGCCTGTCTGATTGTCAGTGTTTTGGCTCAAGACAGGAAGGCATCGCAAATGACGGCGGCGATGGCAAGCGCGGCCACCGGGCGACGCGCTCGAAAGGTACGACCTGTTTTTCGGAGAAATCCCGGCAAGGGCCGACAAAAAGGGCGGTCATTGGCGACCGCCCTGATCTGAACCGGGCTTGGGAGGAGGAAAGCCGATCCGACTGTGTAAAATCATGCGCTTCCTGAGTTAACGAAAAGTTAACGTCGGAAAGGCCCCGCCTGTCCGTTTTGGCCTACCAGCGCGGGTTGGGCGAGGTCCCAGCCTTTGCCGCCGGCACCTTGGCCGCCGAAACCGTCGCCTCGACATGGTCGACCAGCGCGTCCGGCAGGCCAAGCCGGCCGGCGAGCAGGTCGAGATAACCGCGCTCGGCGCGCGTGTCGGGATCGATGGTGAGGCGCGACGCGGTATAGAGCTCGAGCTTCTGCGCGTCGGTGTGGGCGCCCGCCACCAGCGCGTCGAGGTCGAGCGGGCGCTCCAGCTCCGCCATCAGGAATTTTTCCGCATCGGTGCCGATGCCGGCGAGGCTGAGCTTGCCGGCGATCTTCTGGCGCTCCTCGTCGTCGACATGGCCGTCGGCCTTGGCCGCCGAGATCATCGCCCGCACCAGGGTCAGTGTGAACTCATCCTCGCCTTGCGGCGCCTGCGACGGGTGGAAGGCGGTGTCCTTGGGGGGCGGCAGCAATTCCGGCTCGCTGGCGGCGGGCGCCTGCTCCGGTGCGTTGCCGGCCTTGTAGTTCTGATAGGCCTTGTAGGCGAGGCCACCGATGGCGGCCAGGCCACCGAGCTTCACTGCGGCACCCGTCACCTGCCGGCCGGCACCCGTTCCAAGCAGCACGGCGGCCAGCGCACCGGCGGCCAGCGGATTGTCCTTGGCCATCTGCACGGCTTGCCCGGCCTTGTCGCGGACGGTGCCGCTGGTGCCGGGAACCTG
>NZ_RZSJ01000309.1:0-6995 GCF_003998025.1 Mesorhizobium sp. M8A.F.Ca.ET.021.01.1.1 | reverse complement strand
ATGTCTGCCCGGTCGACAATTGCATCACCATGGAGCCGCTGGCGGCGGGCGTAATGGACCAACGCACCGGCAAGCCCGTGTCGCCGGTCTACGCCAACTGGACGACGCACCCGAACAACCCGATGGCCAAGGTGGCGGCGGAGTAGGGTTTGCTCCAGCATAAGAAGGGCTGCTTGGCAGAACTTAGGTTCCTCGCCCCACGAAAGTGGGGAGAGGTGGCCCGGCGAAGCCGGGACGGAGAGGGGACTTCGGGACGACTGGTAACTGCCCAAGGCTCCTGATCATCTTTACGCGCGCCTCCTCCTCACCGGTTGCAACTTCACAAAGTCGTCCCCCCTCTCCGTCCCGGCTTCGCCGGGCCACCTCTCCCCCGCTCCGCGGGGTGCGAGGAACCCAAGTCTTGCTAAGCGGCGTGCCGGAACCATCAGAATTAGCGGGCAATCTCCATTTTTCCTATTGCCGATATAAATTATCCACGATAAAAGATGTCCATGAATTGGAGATCATCACGATGAAACTGGGCGAGGGCGTTGAGGCGGCCATCCACTGCGCGGCGACGCTGGCGAGTGTGAACGGCAACAGCACTATGCCGGGCGCGGCGCTGGCGGAGGCGTTCGGCCTGTCGCCGAGCTATCTCCTGAAGCATCTCAACATGCTGACGGCGGCGCGCATTCTGGAATCGGTGCCGGGTCCGGCGGGAGGCTATCGGCTGGCGCGGGCTGCGGAACGCATCACACTGCTCGACATCGTGCTGGCCATCGAGGGGCGCGAACCGGCGTTTCGCTGCGGCGAGATCCGCCGCAACGGTCCGGTCAAGATCGATGCCTCGGCCTATGTCAAACCTTGCGGCATCAATGCCGCGATGCTGAAGGCGGAGCGCGCCTACCGGGCAGCGCTGGCCGAGGTGAAACTGTCCGACATCGTGGCGGATTACGCGGCGGAAGGCGACCCCAGATCGTTTGCCGCGAGCTGCGCCTTTGTCGAGCGCCATCAGCGGCCGCAGAAATCCAGTTCAACCAACCAAACCTAACCCTCCCGACGATGCGAAAGGAAAGACGATGAAACAGAGAATGCAGTTCTTCGCCAAGGCGCCCGAAATCATGAAGGCGGTCTCGGCGCTCAACAAGGCGGTCGACGAATGCGGGCTGGAGGTGAGCCTGCTGCACCTGATCAAGCTCAGGGCCTCGCAGATCAATGGCTGTTCCTTCTGCGTCGAGATGCACAGCCGCGAAGCCAGGCGCGACGGCGAGACCGAGCAACGGCTCTATCTGGTTTCCGCCTGGAAGGAATCGCCGCTGTTTTGCGAGCGCGAACGCGCCGCCTTGGCCTGGACCGAAGCGGTGACGTTGGTCGCCGACAACGGGGTGCCGGACGAGCTCTATGCGCGCGCGCTGGAGCATTTTTCGGAAGAGGAACTGGTCAAGCTGTCCGTCGCGGTCGGCATGATCAACACCTGGAACCGGCTCTGCATCCCGTTCCACGCCATCCATCCGATGCCCGCCGCCAAGGCGGCCTGATTATCCGACTGTGTTTGGAGCGCCGTCGAGGGGCGCGGCGCTCCAACTGTTTCAAGGGGAGTTTAATGCCCGCCGATTTGCCCACCTTGTGGTTCTCTCGGCTGCCTGCTGCTCGGCGGCGCGCCGTCATGGCAGCGCCGATACTTATTGTTAGGACAGTGCCGATATCTAATCTCTAATCGTAAACTTCGTTGAGCGTTAGATGTATATTCTCAGAGGGAGAAGCCGAGACACCCTGAGATGGCTGCTTATGGGAGGAGGGCTGGCAGTTGTCATTGTCGTCCTTCTGGAACATTTTCAGTCAATTACGGCTAGGGATTCCTTCGTTTTATTAGATGCCTATTTTATATCGAGCTTGCTGGCAATTGTTGTCCTATTGCGAAAATCGGACGAGAAAAGCTTTCTGGCGTCCCCTTTATTCCTGGGGAAATCAGCAACTCGCTTCACCCTATTTGTCTATTTGGTTTATGGCTCAATCGCGCTGTACCCTTTTGTGGAAAAGCGCTTTCGTTCTGAATTCATAGGCGAGATCGGCTTTTTCATACTTCTCCTGGTAATGGGGTTCCCTGACGTCCTCCTTTTTCTTCGAGCAAAGGCCGATTCCGGGAAACCTATCTATCAAAGGGCAAATCTGTTTGGCTTTTGGATAGTGCTGCTGTTCGTCATCGCGGCAATCGGTGCTGGGATAGTCGCCGGGCGGTAGCACCCCCGGCTCATCCAAGTCGCAATACCTTTGTCACGTTTCTCCCAGCCGCATGCACTTCCTATGCCGCGAACCGTAGGCCGCCGTCGCAGGTCAGCACCTGGCCGGTTATGAAGTTGTTGGAGACGAGGAAGGCGATCGCCGAGGCGACGTCCTCGGCGCGGCCAATCCTGCCCACGGGCGTTTTTCCCGCATATTCGGCAAAAACCGCTTGCCTCTGTTCTTCCGGCAAAAAATCCCACCAGGGCGTGTCGACGACGCCGGGCGCCACGACGTTGACGCGTAGCGGCTTCAGCTCGACAGCCAGGATCGGCGTCACGGTCAGCAGCATGCCGTTGACGGCACCGATGCCGGCGACACCGGGCATGGTGACCTGAGCTGAGACCGCCGAGATGAAGGTGACCGATCCGGATTTGCTCAACGTCGGCAACGCGGCCTGCAGGCAGGACAGTTGCGGCCGCACCTTTTCGTCGACGCCGCCGGCGATGTCGGCGAGATCGAGCGTCTCGAACGGTCCGAGGCCCTTGCCGCCGCTCGCTGCCAGAACGAGGTGGTCGAACGGACCGAGCCGATCGAAGAACTGGCGCACCTCATCGGGCTTCGACGCGTCGAAGGCGGCCTTGTCGGCTGCGCCACCAAGGCTTTTCCAGGCGCTGACGAGCTTGTCCTGGTTGCGCCCGGTGATGGTGACTTTCATGCCCGGGCCGAGCAGTTTGCGCGCTGTCGCCAGGCCGATGCCGGACGAGCCGCCGATGATGACTGTGTGTTCGGTTGTGACGGTCATGACGGTTCTTCCTTCGATTTTGGCGAAGCCAGCCCGACGAGGTCGAGGCTCAGGCTTCGCAATTGCTGTCTTGCCCTGGCATCGTAAGCCTGGGCGTCGGCGCGGGATTCGCGCAGTCCGTCGAAATAGAGGCCGCTGCGGCCTTCGAGCTTTTGCGCGGTGGCGAGGTTCAAGATGGCGTCGGCGCCGGTTTCGACCGAACTCCATGGCTTCACCCCCGCCTGACGGACCATGGTGGTGTTCATGTAGCTCGCCGGATGCAGCGCATTGACGGTGACGCCGCTGCCTTTCAACTGCTCGGGCAGATCGATGGTGAACAGGATCTGCGCCAGCTTGCTCTGGCAGTAGGCGCGCACGCCGCTATAGCCGTGGGTCAGCATGACGTCGTCGAAGTTGATCGCCTGCTGGCCGGCGGACGCCACATTGACGATGCGCGCCGGGGCACTTGCCCTGAGCAGCGGCAGCAGTTCCGAGGTCAGCAGGAAGCCGGCGAGATAGTTGACGGCAAAGCGAAGTTCGTGGCCGTCGGCGCTCGTCTGTCGCTTGTCGCCAGCCGTGCCGACGCCGGCATTGTTGATGAGGACGTCGAGGCGGCGCGTCCTGGCGCGCACGGCTTCGGCGAGGCGCCTTACCTCCGCCAGCGACGCGAGATCGGCCGCGAGAAACTCGGCCTTGCCGCCGGCGGCTTCGATCTCGGCGATAACGGCCTTACCGCGTGTGGCATCGCGGCCATGCACCAGTACCCGTGCGCCGGAGGCGCCCAGCCTTTGCGCCACGACCCGGCCGACGCCGTCGGTCGATCCGGTGATGAGAATGGTCTTGTCTTTCAATTCCATGTGCAGAGCCTCCTGTTGCTGCTCCGAACGCAAGATGGGACGCTTCGCCCACGGCAAACAGTTCAAACTTTATCCTGGTATCAATACTGCTATAATAGCCGGTATGAACGCTTCCATCTCTGCTGCCCCCACCCAATCAGCCGACGAGAGCCGCCGGCGCGAACTCGGCGCCTTCCTGCGTTCGCGCCGGGAAAGGCTGACGCCGTTGGCCACCGGCATCGCAACAGGTCCGCGACGGCGCACGCCGGGTCTGCGGCGCGAGGAAGTTGCGATGATCGCCGGTGTCGGCACCACCTGGTACACCTGGCTCGAACAGGGCAGGGACGTGCGGCCCTCGGTCGAAGTGCTCTCGGCGCTCTGCGAGGCGTTGCGCCTCGACGCCGTCGAGAAGCGGCATCTGTTCATTCTCGCCGGCCGCCAGCAGCCGGAACGTCGTGTGGCGGCGCCCGAGAAGGTGGACGCTACGCTGTTGCATATGCTGCAAAGCCTCGTCCTGCAGCCGGCCCAAGTGGTCGGCCGGCGCTGGGATGTGCTTGCCTGGAACCCGGCCGCGGCGGCGGTGTTCGGCGACTATGGCCTGCTGGAGGGCGATAGCAGAAACATCGTTCACATGGTGTTCACCAATCCGCACCATCGCCGCCTGCTGGTCGACTGGGAAGAACTCGCCCGCGTGGTGCTCGCCTCGTTTCGTGCCGAAAGCGCCAAATATGTCGGCGATCCCGATTTCGACAGGCTGATCGCCCTGATGATGAGCTCGAGTCCCGAGTTCCGTGACTGGTGGCCGCGGCGCGACGTGGCGCGCAGGCTGACCGGCGTGAAGCACGTTCGGCATCCCAAGGCGGGCTTGATGGCTTTCGAGCATATGAGCCTGTCGATCGACGACGGCTCGGACATGCGGCTGATCGTCTATACACCGCTTGCCGAGCAGAACTCGGTTGCCAAGCTTCAACAATTACTCGACGCGATGCCGGCCGAACGGCGCAGCGCCTGACGACGGTGCGTTCTGAGGCAAAGCCCTCCCAGCTTCGTCATCCCAGGGCGGAGCAGCTGCGAAGCGGCGTCGCGGAGACCCCGGGATCCATTCCGTGACCTTGGCCGTCGAGCGCAGCGGAGCAGAATTCTGAACCGTTGCAGGGCTTCCGCGTCACGGCATGGATTCCTTGGGCTGCGGAGCAGCTCCAGGGGTCTGCGCCGCGTCGCTACGCTCCTTGCTTCGCCCTAGAATGACGAAGTGGTGAGCGCCTCGGCCCATCTCCGAGGTCAGCAACAACGCTACCCCTTCGGCTTCAGCCCATCCAAGAATAACTGCTCGAGAAATCTCGCGGCGTCCTCGAAACGGCCGTCGCCGCCGCGGTTCGGGCCGAGCACGGCGCGGACCTGGACGTCGAAATCGGCATAGTGCTGGGTGGTCGCCCAGATCGAGAAGATCAGGTGCCAGGGATCGGTCCTGGCGATCTTGCCGGCGCGCATCCAGCCCTTGATGACCGCTGCCTTCTCGTCGACGAGCGTCTTCAACTCGCCCGCCAGCAGCGGCATGATGCGCGGTGCCCCCTGCAGGATCTCGTTGGCGAACAGCCGGCTCTCGCGCGGAAAGTCGCGCGCCATTTCCAGCTTGCGCCTGATGTAGCTCCTGAGCTCGGTCATCGGATCGCCGATATCATCGAGTTCCCTCAGCGGCGCCAGCCAGGTTTCGAGCAGCCGTTCCATCAACGTCTCGTGAATGTCTTCCTTGCGGCGGAAATAGTAGAGTAGGTTCGGCTTCGACATGCCGGCGGCTTCGGCGATCTGGTCGATGGTCGAGCCGCGGAAGCCGTTGGTGGAGAACACTTCGAGCGCGGCCTCCAGGATCAGTTCGCGCTTTTCCTGCTGGATGCGGGTGCGGCGAGGGGCTTGCGTGCTGATGGTCACCGTTTCGGACCCTCGCATTGACGGTCATCTGGACCAATTCTCTGGACCAGTTTTTCCCTAGCCTGTGGAACGCACTTCAGGAGCCGCATTTCCGCTAGTAATCCTTGACCGCCGACAGGGCGGTGCTAACGTTTGTCCAATCGGTCAAAATTTGCGTAGCATGAAAGCACGGCAAAGACCAAGCGTTGGACGCACCGAAACAGGTTACAAGGGGAAGTCTTGGTCATGTCCAACCGGCTGAAAGTCACGCCGAACGATCTCAGCGCATTCTGGATGCCGTTCACGGCAAACCGGCAGTTCAAGCAGGCGCCGCGCATGTTCGTGTCCGCCAAGGACATGCACTATACCACCAGCGACGGCCGCAAGGTGCTGGACGGCACCGCCGGCCTGTGGTGCGTCAACGCCGGCCACTGCCGCCCGAAGATCACCGAGGCGATCCAGCACCAGGCCGCCGAACTTGACTACGCCCCGGCCTTCCAGATGGGCCATCCGATCGTGTTCGAACTGGCGAACCGCCTGGTCGACATCGCGCCCAAGGGCATGGACCATGTGTTCTTCACCAATTCCGGTTCGGAATCGGTCGAGACGGCGTTGAAGATGGCGATCGCCTATCACCGCGTGAAGGGCGAGGGCTCGCGCACCCGGCTCATCGGCCGCGAGCGCGGCTATCACGGCGTCAATTTCGGCGGCATCTCGGTCGGCGGCATCGTCACCAACCGCAAGATGTTCGGCACGCTGCTGGGCGGCGTCGACCATATGCCGCACACCCACCTGCCGGAGAAGAACGCCTTCTCCAAGGGCGTGCCGGAGCATGGCGCGGAGCTCGCCAACGAGCTGGAGCGCATCGTCGCCCTGCATGACGCCTCGACCATTGCCGCCGTCATCGTCGAGCCGGTCGCCGGGTCAACGGGCGTCATCCTGCCGCCGAAGGGCTATCTCGAGAAGCTGCGCGAGATCTGCACCAAGCACGGCATCCTGTTGATCTTCGACGAGGTCATCACCGGTTTCGGCCGCCTCGGCGCGCCGTTCGCCGCCGATTATTTCGGCGTCACGCCCGACATCATGACCACCGCCAAGGGCGTCTCCAACGGCGTCATCCCGATGGGCGCGGTGTTCGTCAAGAAGGAAATCCACGACGCCTTCATGACCGGCCCCGAGCACATGATCGAGTTCTTCCACGGCTATACCTATTCGGGCAATCCGATCGCCTGCGCTGCCGCACTCGGCACGCTCGACACCTACAAGGA
>NZ_RZSJ01000308.1:0-7001 GCF_003998025.1 Mesorhizobium sp. M8A.F.Ca.ET.021.01.1.1 | reverse complement strand
CTCTATCGCTCCGAACCGCCGGCCAAGGTCGAGACGCGCCTGACCGCCATCCCCTATTTCGCCTGGGATAACCGCGAGCCCGGCGAGATGCTGGTGTGGCTGCGGGACGGCTGAGGTTGGCGGCAGGGCCTCTTGCGGCTTTGTTATGTCCGGCTTGACTGGGTGGCGGCGGCAGGCAGCGGTGTTTTCGACGCAGCTTGCGCGGCGCTGCCGTCGTCGACATGCGCCCAGGCTGGCCGCTCGACCAGGAACATGCCGAAACCGATGCGCTGGACGATGAAGTAGAGGATCACCGGGCTGATGATCGACACCAGCAGCACCGCCAGGCTGAGCATGCCGGTGTCGGTCAGGAGGCCGCTTGCGAGTGCCGCGCCGCGAAACAGCGACATCGGGATGGTTAAGGCGACATAGACGACCAGTGAGTGCTCGCCCAGCCAGCGCAGCCATTCCATGGCCGGGAATTTCGACAGGAAACCGCCAAGCACGCACAGCGCCACCGCGCCGGCGACCGCCAAGGTGAGATGCAGCGGCGGCCATGCCGCGAGGCCCATCCGCATGCCGACCGGCTGCATGGCATAACCCGGCGAATAGACCAGCAGGCCGTTGACAACAGCCCACAGGAGCAGCCCGGCGACGGCCAGCGCCGGGCGGGCCCGCGTCCATTCGACGAGCCTGAACACCAGCGGCGCCATGACGAAGCCGACGTAGAAAAAGACGAAATAGGCCGCGAATTGTTCGACCGCGTAGCTATCGGGATGCGGCGCCCACATCTGCAGGCAGGCGGCGATCGGGATGACGATCCAGGCAGGGACCGCAAACTGCCGCAGCAGTTTCGCGGCAAGGCCGAACACGGCCAGCATGTAGATGAACCACAGGACGCCATAGGGCTGCACGACGGCCATTGCGAGGTCGTGCAGCATGCCGGCGGGGTCCCTGCTGAAGATGCCGATCTTCAGGCCGATCGAGATAATCGCCCACAGTACGTAGAAATAGAGGTAATGGACGACGCGCCGGTCGACATAGCGCCGCCATGGCCGGTCGATCACCTGCGACAGGAAAAGTCCGGAGATCAGGAAGAATTCGGGCATGCGAAACGGCGTCGCGAAGCCGATGACATAGTGGAGAAAGCCCACCCCGCCCGTGTACTCGCCGGTGTTGTAGGCCGAGTACATCATGACCACGAGGATGATCGAGAGGCCTTTGGCCGTGTCCACCCACGGCATGCGCATAGGGCTGCTGTTCATGGCGGCGAATCCAAACCCGGCCGGCCCGGCTGGCCAGCCATCATCCGGCGCTATCTAGCACCATCAAGCTTCCCAGATCGTAAACGGGGCCGATCGCTCGCGGCGACCAAACCACTACAGCTTTGACCGTCACGCGCTATGACTATCACGCGGCAGACTACCTTCGCGCCTTCGACTTGTTCAAAGCAACGGCGGCGCGCACCAGCGCCTTGAAGGCCTCCTCGTCCACCTCTTCGCCTTGCTGGAAGTCGATGGCGCGGCGCGTATTGCCTTCGAGACTGGAGTTGAACAGCCGCGCCGGATCGGGCAGCGCCGCACCCTTGGCGAAGGTCAGCTTGACGACGGCCTTGTAGGTCTCGCCCGTGCAGATCATGCCGGCATCCTCCCACACCGGCACGCCGCGCCATTTCCACGTCTCGGCCACGTCGGGATCGGCTTGATGAATCAGCGTGCGCAACCTGGCGAGCATCTCGCCGCGCCAGTCGCCCAATTCCTTGATCCTGCCGTCGATCAGTTCGGAGGGAGATTTGCTCGCCTGCGCTTCCGTGGTCGTCATGATGTTTCTCCTTCGAACTGACAAATAGAGCGCTTACATGCGCTCGCCAGGCAATTGGCTGGCCTGCTTCGCCCAGGCGCTGAACCGCGCCTCGTCGAACGCGTCGTCCTCGCGGATGTCGAGATAGCGCGTATCCCCGCTCTTGGACGCGCCAGGCGGCACCGGGTCCAGCGCTAGGCCGCGAAAGAAAGCCACCTTGATGTATTGCGTGAAGCAATGGATGCCGAGGAACCAGCCCTCGCCTTCGACGCCATAGAGCGGCGAGTTCCATTTGACCGCCTTCCGCACGCCGGGCACGGCGCGTTCGATGAGCGCATCGAGGCGTTGGCCGACCTCGCGCTTCCAGCCCGGCATGGCCGCGATATAGGCCTGCACCGGCGCATCGCCATGGCCCTTGGCGATCCGCGGGTTGCCGCCGGAAAGCAGCTTCGGCTCAGCCTTGGCGGCTGGTTTTGTCGATTTCCCCATCCGTTCCTATCCGTTGGCACGTTGCGCGACGCGCGCTTTCGCGACATAGGGCAGCACGAACATATAGAGGCCGCTGAACAGCAAAAGGAAGAGCGGCGGAAGCGGCGAATAGACCACCCAGGCGGGCGGCTGCCCGAACGCCATGGTGGCGAAGTTCGCGGCGACGGTGATCGTGAAAATCATCGACAGCCAGCGATGCGCCTGCCGTATCCATTTGCTCCAGTCCAATTCTGCCTCCTCTTGCACTATTCGTTGAAACCCGGCGCCTTACCAGCGCGCCAGTTCCGTGATCTGGATGAGATTGCCGCAGCCATCGTTCACCTGCGCGATGGTTGAGCCGGTCACCGCGGTCGGCGCCATGGCGAAGGCACCGCCATTCGCCTTGATGCGCTCATGATCGCCCTTGATGTCGTCGGTGAACAGCATCAGCGCCGGCTGGCCCTGCTTGAAGATCGCCTGCTGGTAGGTTTTGGCCGCCGGGTTGTCGTTCAGCGCCAGCTGCAATTCGGTCCCGTCCAGCTCTTCGGCCGAGACGACCGTCAGCCAGCGGAACGGCCCATTGCTGAAATCGGCCTTCTTGGTGAAGCCGAGCACACCGGTGTAGAAGGCGAGCGCCTTTTCCTGATCGTCGACATAGATGCTGGTCAGTTTGATCTTCATCGCATTTCTCCATGGGTTTTGCTGGCGCGGAACCGCCCTTTGACAGTGCTGTGTGGCTTTCAGCCTGGCCGGGAACTCTCAGTCCGTGCGGGCCAGAAGCTCTTCCAGCTTCTCCAGGAATTGCGGCCAACCGGTTTTGGCGCCGCCATAGGCCCGTCTCTGGTCGGGCCGGAAACCGGCCTGCTCCATGCGCAGATGGGTTCCCGTTGGCGTCGGAGTAAGCGTGAAAGTCACCACGCTCCTGAGATCGAAGGCCGGATCCTGGTGCGCCAGGTTCCAGGTGTAGGACAGCGTCCTGTGCGGCTCGACGGCAAGCACCTCGCAGTCCAGCACGCCGCCCCAATCGGCGCTGATGTTGAAGCGATGGCCGACGACCGGACTGAAATCGTTCTTCATCAGCCATTCCTCCATCAGATGCGGCTGCGTCAGCGCGCGCCAAAGTTTTTCAGGCGGATGGGAAATCTGCCGCTCGACGACGACAGTGCGGGTCTCCTGGGCACTATCGTTCACTGGTCCATCCTTTTGAGTAAATCCTCGAGGTCGTCGAACCGGCTTTCCCAGAACCCGGCCATCTCACGCGTCCAGTCCATCAGCGGCGCCAGCGCGGCAAGCTGCGCGCTGTAATGCGTCTGGCGGCCTTCATGGCGGTCGCGCACCAGCCCCGCCTGCTTGAGCACGCCCAGATGCTTCGACACCGCCGGCTGCGAGACGCCGGACTGGCTGGTCAGCGCCCCGACCGTCTGCTCTCCCTGCTGGCACAGCCGTTCGAAGATCGCCCGCCTTGTCGGGTCGGCGAGCGTCCTGAAGATCATGTCATGAGCGTCCGGCATACGAGATCGATAACCCGTTGGCTATTGGTTGACGTATAACCACAGAGATATATGTTCGTCAAGCGGGAAGATTGGGTAGGCGGTTAGCCGAAGCCCCCAAACTTCGTCATCCCAGGGCGAAGCAGGAGCGAAGCTCCGTCGCGGAGACCCTGGGATCCATGCCGCGACCTTGATCGAGGGTGCAGCGGAGCAGAATTCAGCATCGTGGCGGCGCTTATGTGCCACGGCATGGATCCCTTGGGCTGCGAAGCAGCTCCAGGGTCTGCGCCGCGTCGCTTCGCTCCTTGCTCCGCCCGTGGATGACGAAGCGGTGGGCGGATCCGCCAATCACCAAGGCAGGCGATCGGTCAACGCGGCGTCTGGTTTCGTGCAAAACCACTAGCCGGCCGCATGCACCCGCCCGATCTCCTGCGCCACCAGCTCCTGCAGCTGCCACAGGTTGCGGTCGCGTATGCCGCAGGCGTCGAGGTGGCGGATCGTCTCGAACAGATATTGCGCGCCCGAGCCCCAATGGCCGACGGCGCTCGCCAGCGTTGCGGCGACCGCTGGCTTGTCCAGTTTGCCGGCGTAGCGCGAATTGGCGGGATCGACGACGAAGCCGAGCGCCCGGCTCATCCCGCCTTCGGTCCTCACCCGCAGCCAGCGCGGCACGTTGACGGCGGGCAGGATGGTCATTTCGCGGCGCAGCAGCGCCTCCAGATTTTCGGCTACCGGCTCGGCGATCTCGAACACCATGCCCTGGCATTGGCCGCCGCGGTCGAGCGCCATCATCAGGCCGGGCCGCTCGAGCGTGCCGCGAAAGCGCTGTACGGTGAAGCAGAACGATCGATGCCAGCCCCGCGCCACCGCCCGTTCGCCGCCCCTCACCTCGCCGGCCGGCTTCCAAAGCAGCGAGCCATAGGCGAACAGTTTCAGCGGCCCGGCCGGTGCCGAGGCCAGGATCTCGTCGCGAAACCGCGCATAATCCTGGTCAGTCATATAGACCATGCCCGGCGTCGGCCCGGCATCCTCGACAACGCGCATGGTGCGCGCCACCAGCGCCTCGGTCAGCGCCATCGGTGACTTGCGCGCGGGTTTGCGCGGTGCGGCGGAAATCGGCTTGTTCATTTTCGTGCCTCGGCCATGGCAGCCATGTTGCCGAAGGCAAAGGGATTCTCAAGAGCCATAACCGTTTGAACCCGGAATCGGCACTTGAGCAATTCCGCGCAGCAGCTTGATCGGATTCGAGAAATTCTGGCGAAATTCAACGTCCCGCGCACCTACGACACCAGCGGCATCGGCACCTTCAGCCCGTCGATCAGTGCGTCGCGGAACAGCGCGATCGGACGCGCCAGCCGCCCGGCTGGCGGACGGTGCAGCAGCCAGGCGCGCACTTGCGGCTTGAAGTCGGGACAGTCGATCACCTCCACCGCGTCGCGCCAGCGGCTGTCGGCGAAAGCGCCCGGGGTGACGATGCCGATGCCGTGGCCGCGCGCCACCAGCGACATTCTGAGGTCGACGCTGAGCGCCTCCACCCCGACCTGGAACGGCAGCCTCGCGGCCTCGAAACTCTGCTTGATGAAGGCGCGAAAACCGCAGCCGTTTTCGTTCATCACCCAGGCGAAGCGCGACAGGTCGGCGAGCTTCGCCGGTTTCGGCACGCCAAGGCTGGGGGACGCGACCAGCAGCACCGATTGCGCACCGAGATCGTCGCAGACCAGTTCGTCCGGCGGCGCCAGGCCTTCGGCAAGGCACACCGCCACCGCGTCGAGCTCGCTGCGCGCCACCTGCTCCACCAGCCTTGGCGACCAGCCCGAACTGATGCGCAGCGTCAGTTGCGGAAAGGCGGCGCGCAGGCTGTCGAGCGGCAGCGCAAGTGCTGCATCCGAGAGATAAGGCATGATGCCCAGCCGGAACTCGCCCTTGACCTCGCCTTGCGGCGAGACGCCGGCCTTCAGATCCTCCAACGAGCGCAGCACGCGGCGGCCATGCTCATAGGCCTCGCGTCCGGAGGCGGTCGGCTTCAGCGGCTTCGACTGGCGGTCGAGAAGTGCTGTCGCCAGCCCGTCCTCGAGGTTCTGGATGCGGCGCGTGACACCCGGCTGGGTGAGGTTGAGCCTGGCCGAGGCGCCGACGATCGAGCCGGTTTCCACAACGGCGACGAAGGCTTCGAGATCATGGATGTTCATGCGCACCTCGCATAATCATTATCGAATTGATTGAATTGTAGCATGATGAAGCTTTGGCATAAAGTCCTTGCACGATATGCAGCTTCATTGAGGACTTCATGCTCGATACCAATGACGGCCAAACAGCCGGCCGGCTTCCGGTTCAAACCATCACCGGCCCGCAGACGCTGCTGTTTGCCGCCTCCACCGGCATCATCGTCACCAATCTGTTCGCGCCGCAGACACTTGTCGGGCTGATCGGCCCGTCGCTCGGCGCTGGCGCCGCGAGCGTTGGCCTTGTCGCCATGGTGACGCTGCTCGGCTATGCCGCCGGCCTGTTCTTCCTGGTGCCGATGGCCGATCTCGCCGAGAACCGCACCCTGATCCTGCGCATGCTGGTCGCGGCGGCATTGGCGGCCGGCGTGGCGGCGCTGGCGCCCACCATCGCCTCGCTGCTGATCGTCCTGTTCGTGCTCGGCGCCGCCTGTTCGGCGATCCAGATTCTCGTGCCGATCGCCGCCTCGATGGCCCCGCCCGGCGAGGCCGGCCGCGTGATCGGCGACGTGATGAGCGGGCTGATGATCGGCATCCTGTTGGCGCGGCCGCTGGCCAGCCTCGTCGCCGACACCTGGGGGTGGCGCGCCTTCTACGGTCTCAGCGCCGCCGCCCTGACGCTACTCGCCATCGTCCTTGCCTTCACGCTGCCGCGCCGGCGGCCGGTGGCGAAATCGTCTTATGGCAAGCTGATCGCTTCACTGTTCCATCTGCTGCGCGAGGAGCCGGTGCTGCGGCGCCGCGCGCTGACGGCGGCGCTGGTGATGGCGGCGTTCAGCCTGTTCTGGACGGCGGTCGCCCTGCGCCTCGCGCAGCCACCCTTCGGCCTTGGCCAGCGCGGTATCGCGCTGTTCGCTTTGGTCGGCGCCGGCGGTGCGGTGGTCACGCCTTTGTTCGGCCGCGCCGGCGATCAGGGCTGGACGCGATCCGCCACCATCTTCTGTCATCTCGTGCTGATCGGCGCGCTGGCGCTGGCGGCCTGGGCCGGCTCCTTCTTGTCCGCAACGTCCTGGACGCCGCTCGTGCTGATGGGCATCAGCGC
>NZ_RZSJ01000307.1:0-7035 GCF_003998025.1 Mesorhizobium sp. M8A.F.Ca.ET.021.01.1.1 | reverse complement strand
GAAGGAAAGCTCACGCCTCCCCGAACACACGCTTGAAAATCGTGTCGACGTGCTTGGTGTGATAACCTAGGTCGAATTTCTCGCGGATTTGCGCCTCTGGCAGCGCTGCGGTCACTTCCTTGTCGGCCAGAAGTTCCTCAAGGAAATCAGCGCCTTGTTCCCATACTTTCATGGCGTTGCGCTGCACCAGCCGGTAGGAGTCCTCGCGCGACAGGCCGGCCTGCGTCAACGCCAGCATCACGCGCTGGGAATGCACCAGTCCTCGGAACTTGTTCATGTTGTTCAGCATGTTCTCGGGATAGACGACGAGTTTGTCGACGACGCTGGTCAGACGTGACAGCGCGAAATCGAGCGTCACGGTGGCGTCCGGGCCGATCATGCGCTCGACCGACGAATGCGAAATGTCGCGTTCGTGCCAAAGGGCCACGTTCTCCATCGCCGGCAACGCCATGGAGCGCACCATGCGGGCGAGGCCGGTGAGGTTTTCGGTCAGCACCGGATTGCGTTTGTGCGGCATCGCCGACGAGCCCTTCTGGCCCGGCGAAAAAAACTCTTCCGCTTCCAGCACTTCGGTGCGCTGCAGATGCCGGACTTCGATCGCCAGCCGCTCGATCGAGGAGGCAATGACGCCGAGCGTGGCGAAGAACATGGCGTGGCGGTCGCGCGGGATCACTTGCGTTGATACCGGTTCCGGCTTCAGTCCCAGCTTTTGGGCTACATGTTCCTCGACATAGGGCTCGATGTTGGCAAAGGTGCCGACCGCCCCTGAAATCGCACAGGTGGCAATGTCTTCGCGCGCGTGCACCAGCCTCTCGCGGCAGCGCGAGAATTCGGCATAGGCCTGCGCCAGCTTGATACCGAAGGTGGTCGGCTCGGCATGGATGCCGTGGCTGCGGCCGATTGTGACGGTGTCCTTGTGCTCGAAGGCGCGGCGCTTGAGCGCTGCAAGCAACGCATCGATGTCGGCGAGCAGAATGTCGCTGGCACGGGTGAGTTGCACCGCAAAGCAGGTGTCGAGCACATCAGATGACGTCATGCCCTGATGGATGAAGCGCGCATCGGGTCCGACGAATTCGGCAAGATGGGTGAGGAAGGCGATGACGTCATGCTTGGTGACGCGCTCGATCGCGTCGATCTTCTCGACGTCGAATTCCGCAGCACTTCCCTTTTCCCAGATGGTTTTGGCCGCTTCCTTGGGGATGACGCCCAGTTCGGCCAGCGCGTCGCAGGCATGGGCCTCGATTTCGAACCAGATGCGAAACCGGGTTTCGGGCGACCAGATGGCGACCATTTCCGGCCGGGAGTAGCGAGGGATCATCGGTCTGTCCTGATGTGTCTAAAGCAATTCCAGGAAAAGTGCGCAGCGGTTTTCCGTCCGGAATTGCGAAAAAGAAAAAGTTAGAGCGGATCGGCGATTCTATCAAACGCTGAACCGCTCCAGGTTGGCCCGCCTCCTACCAGAGGTGGACCAAATGCTCAACGCTGATGCCGCGCAAACCAGATGCCGGCAGCGAACAAGGCGACAAAACCAAGCGGAAAATAGAGCCGGATGCCCAGCACCACGAACTGGTAGGACGCCACCGCCACCGTGAAGGCAAGCTGAAAGCCCCAGGTGAGGGTGAATGCGGGCGCATGCCATTCGGCATAATAGGACCGGTACTGCAGCGCATACAGCCCGGCGGTCAGGCCAATCGTCGCCGCGGCGAGGCACACCAATGCCGCGGCGAAGGCGACCTCGGAGCCTCTTCCGAGCGAGACCAGCCGCGCCGCGAACAGGCCAACCGGAAACGCCAAGGCGCCGCCTGCGGCGAACAGCAGCGACACTGTGCGGATCTTGCCCGGCGTCACCCAATTGTCCAGAAACAGGTTGACGAGTGCGCTGGCGCCCATCGCGGCTGCCCACAGCAGGGCGCCGAGAAGCGCTGCGCGCGGTCTCGGCATCGCGTCGCGAAGGCGGCGCAGGGCGCGATTGCTCCTGACGGGTCGGACAAGCCCTGTCACAGGCGGCCGGTCACGGCGATCCAGCGAAAGTCCGGCCCCTCGAAACCATATTGGCGCACCGCGATCAGAACCGCATAGGCGCTGAGGCTGTCCATTGAGAATGTCTGCACCGCGCCGATGCGGTAGCCGTTCGGGCAGCCCCGGCTCTTGGGGATCGCCTTGTCCTCGTGCAGCAATTTGGTGGTGCCGCCATCCTGCGCCTCGATTCGCAGCAGACGAAAGCCATTGATCTCGCCCTGGCTGTCGCAGCCTTCGGTGTTGTTCATGCCGATCTCGTCCAACCGGAACTCGAGCGGCTGATCGACCGGGGAGAAGATCGGCCTCGGATTGACCGCCATGCGATGCGGATCGGCTGAAAGCTCGGTCACCGGGTTGAAACCGGCGGTGATGCCGCGATTGGCATTCAGCTCGGCCTGGCCGACAATGGCTTCGCCCTTTTGCCGGGCCTGGACGCGGGCAGCGTCGAGCGTTGCATTCTCATCGTCGAGCCGGACCCTGATCGGCGTGCCCTTGAGAAAGCTGTCGCTGCTTGTGTCGATGTAATAGCGGTTGGCATAGGGAAAGCCCGACCCGTCCTGGACGCCGTATTCCTCGAAGGCGAAGACGCTGCCATCCCGGGTGAAGCCGAGAATTTCAAGTTCCGCGACATCGCCGGCCTGGGCGGCGATCGACGCCGCGAGCTGCGCTGCCAGGGAAACGGCAAACAGGAAAAGCATTCGCATCGTTTTCACCCCGGCAGCCGTGATCGTTTCAATCCCTAGCACGACGAAATCAAAACGTCGTGCGGACCAAAGCCGATGCATCCAATCCGCTCGTCATTTGTTATTGTCGGCAATCCCCAATGGAGAAGCTACCATGACCGACACCAGCAAAATTCGTGAGCACATGGAAGTCGTCGGCGCCGATGGCGTGCATATCGGCACGGTCGACAAGGTGGATGGCCAGCGCATCAAGCTGACCAAGGCCGATAGCGGCGAGGGCGCTCACAAGGGCCATCATCATTATATTTCCCTGGCCCTGGTTGCCGAGGTCGATGGCAAGAAGGTTTGGCTGTCGGCGAATTCCGATGTCGCGGTGACGTTCGAGGAAGAGAAATCCGATCCGGTTTGATCGAAGGCCTTAGCCCAGGCGCGACGACCAGACTGGGAACAAATCATTATCGGCTGGCGTCGCGGCAAACACCCCGCGGCTGATGGCGCGTGCCATGGTCGCGCCGGCCACGGCGTAGAGGTCGACCGCGGCGTCGGCGGTGAGTTCGATCCCGCTCTTGCCGGTCGCCAACGCGAACACCAGATCGCCGTCGGCCGGCGTATGGGTCGGCCAGATGGCGCGCACGAAGCCGTCATGCGCCGCAATCGCCAGGCGTTTCGCGGCGGCCTTGGTGAGGACCGCGTCCGTCGCGATGACGGCGATGGTCGTGTTGCCGCCGGTTTCCATCTGCCGCCCGTGTTCCTTGTCGCGGTATTTCAGCAAGATCCGCTTGGCGTCTTCGGGCATGGGCGAGGGATAGCCGAGCCCGCCGAATTCATCGCCGATTTCGAAGGGCGCGGCCCAGAAGTGGCGGGTGCGGCCAACGGTTACAGAGCCGGTCGGGTTGACGGCGGCCAGCGCGCCGATGGTGATGCCATTGTCCAGCAGCATCGAGGCGGAGCCGAGGCCGCCCTTCAGGCCCGAAGTCAGTGCGCCGGTGCCGGCGCCGGACGTGCCAAGCTGGAAATCGACTGCGGCAGCCTGTACCGACTCGTAGCCGAGGTCGCGATAAGGCGGATAACGGCCCCAGTCCTTGTCGCCGCCATTGCGCAGGTCGAACAGGATTGCCGCCGGCACGATCGGCACCCGGAAGCCGCCCACCTCGAAGCCGATGCCGCGCTCGCGCAGCGCCGCCTGCACGCCGGACGCGGCATCGAGCCCGAAAGCCGAACCGCCCGACAGCACAACGGCATGGATTGTCTCGACAGAATTCTGCGGTTCCAGCAAATCCGTCTCGCGGGTGCCGGGCGCGCCGCCAAGAATCTGGACCCCCGCCACCGCCGGCTCGTCGCAAAGCACGGTCGTCACGCCGGACTTCAGTCTGGCATCGGAAGCGTTGCCGACGCGCAGGCCGGCAACGTCCGATATGAGATTGCGCGGGCCGGTGCGGAACATCAGTTGTTTTCCAAGGGCATGAAGCGGGTGCCGTCGAAGCGGAAGACACGGTAGGGACTCTGGCTGAGGTCGCCCTTGGCGTCGAAGCGGACCGGCCCGATCGCCGTGGTGAAATCATGCCCGGTGAGTGCGTCAGTCAGCGGCGTGCCGCTTTCGGACAAGGCTGCCGCCGCCTTGGCGATCTCAACTGCGGCATAGCCTGGCAAGGTATAGCCGTCCGGCACGATCTTTCGCGCGGAGAAGCTCTCCAGCACTTTCGGGTCAGCAACATCCGCCCATTCCGGCGGGGCGATCATCAGCGTGCCCGTTGCATAGGGCACGTCGCCGGGCGGCGTGCGCAGGTTTTCGCCGCCGGCAAGGACGATGCCAGCCTGGAGCTGGGCCGCATCGCGCCCCATGATGGCGATGTCGTCGCCGTCGCCGCCGGCAAAGACATGCGTGGCGCCGGCCTTCTTGAGCCGTCCGATCAGGCCGATCTGGTTGTCGAGCTGCGGCCGGAACGTGTCGACGAAGACCGGTTTCAACGCTGCCTGCTCTGCCGCGGCGCGAAATGTCTCGGCGATCTCGCGGCCATAGATGGTGCCGTCGTCGATGATGGCGAACAATTCGTCACGCCACAGGCGGGTGAGGTTAGAGGCGACAGCGTTGCGCTCGTCATCGCCACGCGGCCCGAGGCGATAGACCGGCCAGCCGGTCTTGGCGCGGCGGTCGGTCAGGCTTTCGGTTCGCACGCCGACGGTGATGACCGGGATGTTGGCGTCCTTCAGGACAGGCATCGCCGCTTCGATCGCCTCCGTGCAGAGGAAGCCGATCACGATATTGACCTTGGCTGCCGCGAACTCCCTGGCCGCCGCGGCGCCGCCGTCGCCGGTGCAGGCGTCATCCACGGTCTTGAGCTGGATGCCGTCCGCCTCCGCGGCGAGTTCGGCGCCAGCCTCGATCTGCTTGCCGAGGATGGCCGATGGCCCCGACAGGGGCGCGGCGACCCCGATCGTGAGCGTCTGTGCGCCGGCGGCACCGGTCAGCAACAGCCAGGCCAGTGCGATGGATATCGTTGCCCCGGATCCCATCCTGCCGAACCGTCCCTCCAAGCCCGCGACGTCGCGTGGGCACCAATTCCCGCCAAGACCTAAAGGCTGTCCGGCCTTGGTGCAACACGCGAATTCGGGATATGAGCCAAGCACTTCGCTTGTGGCATGTCATGTCTGGCCATATATGTCAGGCGAACAATGGCCACGGAAACTTCCAGTGCTGAAGAAGAACGATATTGGACCGCAAGCCTATCGCGACGCGATGAGCCATTTTGCCGGTCACGTCCATGTGGTGACCACCGACGGACCCGCCGGCAAGCGTGGGGCGACGGTGATAGCGGCCTGTTCGGTGTCGGACACGCCGCCGACCATACTGGTCTGCCTCAATCGTGAAAATGCCAAGAATGAGCTGTTCGTGAAGAACGGCAGATTTGCCCTGAACACGCTGGCTTCGCACCAGGAGCCGCTGTCGATTGGATTCTCCGGCATGACTGGGTTGCCGGTCGAAGAGCGCTTCGCGCTCGGCGAATGGGATGTGATTTCCACCGGTGCGCCGACGTTGAAGGGCGCGCTCGCCGTGTTTGACTGCGAGTTGATCGATACCAAGGACCTGGCCACCCATCGTGTGCTTTTTGGCAAGGTGACAGGCCTGCGAATGGGCGATAATTTGCGGCCGCTGATTTACCACGCGCGCGGTTACCACGTCCTGGAAAGTGGGGCGGCCGCACCCACGGAGAAGGAATGAGCGACTTGAAACCGTGCCCCGTGCCGGGGACGATCGACGAGACGCTCGATCTCCTGACCGACGCGGACTATGTCGCGGACCGGTCGCTGGCAACGGTGCTTTTCCTGTCGCTGCGCATGAAACGGCCGCTTTTCCTCGAGGGTGAGGCCGGCGTCGGCAAGACCGAGATCGCCAAGGTGTTGGCCGAGGCGCTCGGCCGCCGGCTGATCCGCCTGCAGTGCTATGAGGGGCTCGATGTCTCCTCGGCCGTCTATGAATGGAATTACGCCGCGCAGATGATCGAGATTCGCATGGAGGAGGCGGCCGGCAAGGTCGAGCGCTCCGCCATGGAGCGTAACGTTTTCTCCGAAAAATACCTGATCCGCCGGCCGGTGCTCGATGCGCTGACCGGCAAGACGGATGCGGCCCCGGTCTTCCTGATCGACGAGCTCGACCGTACCGACGAAGCCTTCGAGGCCTTCCTGCTCGAAATCCTCTCCGACTTCCAGGTGACGGTGCCTGAACTCGGCACCATCAAGGCGGAAGAGCCGCCGATCGTCATCATCACCACCAACCGCACACGCGAGATTCACGACGCGCTGAAGCGGCGCTGCCTCTACCACTGGGTCGACTATCCCAATGCGGAACGAGAGCTGGAGATCGTGCGCCGCAAGGTGCCGCGGGCCAACCAGCGGCTTTCCGCAGAAGTGGTCTCCTTCATCCAGAAACTGCGCCAGATCGAACTGTTCAAGGTACCGGGCGTCGCCGAGACCATCGACTGGGCCGGTGCGCTGACCGAACTCGACAAGGTGGCGCTCGATCCGGAGACCGTGTCCGACACGATCGGCGTGTTGCTGAAATACCAGGACGACATTGCTCGCATCGGCGCGGGCGAGGGCCGGCGCATCCTCGACGAGGTCAAGGCCGAGCTCGCGGCGGCGGAGTAGCAAGAGTGAACGCGCCGCGTCTCGACCCCAGAGAGGCGACGGCCGACGGCCGGATCGCCGACAACATCGTCTATTTCGCCCGCACCTTGCGCAAGGCCGGCATGCGGGTCGGGCCAGCCTCGGTCAAGGACGCCATCGAGGCGGTACTCGTCTCCGGCATCGGCTCGCGCGACGATTTCTACTGGAC
>NZ_RZSJ01000306.1:0-7035 GCF_003998025.1 Mesorhizobium sp. M8A.F.Ca.ET.021.01.1.1 | reverse complement strand
GAACAAGGCGGTGACATCGGCCGCGGCGGACGCGGAGACGTCGGCTCGCGCCGCGGCAAGCGGTGGAGCCGCGACCGGTGCGCGCGGAGCCGGGCTGACCTGCCGGACCGGCGACGTCACATCGACCAGAAGGGGCGCCAGGCCCTCGAAGAAGGCGTGATCCGAAAGATAGGGCCGCCGGGCTTTTTCAGCGGTGGCTGCTTTGGCCGGCGCGCCATTCCCGGCGACGGGTGCCGGACGCGTGGCCGCTGGTGCCGTTGCGGGCACCTTCGGAGCCGCCGGCACAACGCCTTTCGACGTCTCGCCGCCGCGCGCTGGCTGAGCGGACCCGGCCGGTGACGCCCCGCGATGCATGACGGCGCCAGGCCCGGCCTGCTGCGTCGGGAGCGCCTGCGGGCGACCCTCCCCGGCAACCTCGTCCTGCTGGCGATGCTTGGGCTCATAGTCCGGCGTGCGTGTAAAACGCACATTGGGCGCAAGGAAAAAATACTCTTGCCAGGCAGGGCTTTCGGTGTCGCCGCCGAAATCGGCGACCCGCTCGGAATGACCTGCGTGAGAAGCGCCGGGCTGGCGAACATCCGCCTTGCCGCGCGGGCCGCCGGAACGCTCTCCTTGGGGGTCATCGGGCGAAACTGCGTGCAACGAATTGACCCGAGAAAAACGCCTGGCTTCCATGCTCAAGACTCACTGTGAAATGTCTGCTGAGCAATAGGGAGCGAGTGGTTAACAGATGCTTCCTGTCAGCGTCGCTGGAGCGATCGAGACGCATCTTTCGCGGCGACGCCGCACGATGAGGATTCGAGCAGCCGATCGTGTTTCCACAACCGGTTGCTCATCCGAATGCGGCTATTGGAAAAAGGGCGAGCCTTTGCTCGCGTGACAACCAGCGGGCGGAGATTTACATGCCGCCAAACAGCACGGCTGCCGACGAGTCCGATCGCCGGGAACAGGAAATGCGATCAAGGAGAGAGGGGCGATTCGGCCTCTTCTGATGCGGCGACTCGCGCTAGCTGGCCGTCTTGCCGTGCCGGGCCAGATCCTGGGCGATGGACAGTTGCAGGGCCTCGGCCAGTTCGCGCGCGGCACGGTTCTCGGCGTCGATCTGCGCCCGGTAGGAAGCAAACTCCTGACGCGGCCTGTCGAAGGACGAGGTGATCGCCCGCTTGCCGACCGCGATCACCGCGCCGGTTTTCGCATCGGTTAGCGTGTAGCCGGCGGTCAGTGTCACCGAACCGGCGGTCGGCTCGTCTTGATCGGTTCCAACCTGGACCAGCGCCGAGGATTCAACGGCTTCGGTCACGCCGAGATCGAGCGAATAAAGCGGCGAGGCCGGTTCGCCGGCGCCGCGCCCGAACCCGAAGATCAGATTGTTGCGCACCTGCTGGGCATAACGCGTCCGGACCGGCTTGACGGCAATCGACGCCAGCTCGGCATTGGCGGTCGAGCCGGTCGACAGCGGCGCGCTGGAATAGAGCGGCCGCACCTGGCAGGCCGAGACGAGCGCAAGCGAACCGACAAGACCGGCAAGCGCGATGCGGCGCAGCAGACCGCTCAACTCTGTCTTTTCCCGATCAGGCAACGACATTGACGATCCTCTGCGGCACGATGATCACCTTGCGCGGAGCCTTGCCTTCAAGTGCTTTCTGCACGAAGTCGAGAGCCAAGACCGCTTTTTCGACCGCACCTTGGTCCGCGTCGCGGGCAATTGTCAAATCGCCCCGCTTCTTGCCGTTGACCTGCACCGGATAGGTGACTTCGTTGTCGACGACCAGCGCCGGATCGAAGACCGGCCACGGCCGTTCGGCGAGCAGATCGGTGCCGCCCAGCACCTCCCAGCACTCTTCGGCAAGGTGCGGCATCACGGGCGCGATCAGATGCACCATGATCTCCACGGCCTCGCGGCAAGCGCTTTTCAGCGCCGTATCAGCCTTGCCTTCCGTCACCTCGTTGAGCGGAGTGGTCAGCGCGTTGGCCAGTTCATAGATGCGGGCGATGGCACGGTTGAAGGCGAGCTTCTCGATGTCTTCGCCGACCGCCTTCAGGATTTTGTGCGCGGCCTTGGAAACCGCTCCGGCGTCGCCATCATTGGCGGCCTTCGGTGCAATGCCTGCCAGCGTCTCGGCCGCCGTCGACACCAGCCGCCAGATGCGCTGCATGAAGCGATGCGCGCCGGCCGCACCATCGTCGGTCCACTCGACATCGCGTTCGGGCGGCGAATCCGACAGCATGAACCAGCGCGCCGTGTCGGCGCCGTAGCCATCGGTGATGTCTTCCGGGCTCACCGTGTTCTTCTTCGACTTCGACATCTTTTCGAGCGGGCCGATGGTGACCGCCTCGCCGGTGGCGATGTCGATGGCGCGGCGCTTGCCGTCGACATCCTCCAGCCGCACTTCGGCCGGCGCCAGCCAGCGGCCGTTCGATGCCGAACCGACACGGTAGGTTTCGTGCACGACCATGCCTTGCGTGAACAGGCCCTTGAACGGCTCGGCCAGGTCGACATGGCCGGTCTCGCGCATGGCGCGGGTGAAGAAGCGTGAATAGAGCAGATGCAGGATCGCATGCTCGATGCCGCCAATATACTGGTCGACCGCCAGCCACTCGTTCGCTGCCTTGGGATCGGTCGGGTCATGCGCCCACGGCGCTGTGAAGCGGGCGAAATACCAGGACGAATCGACGAACGTGTCCATCGTATCGGTTTCACGGCGCGCGTCCTTGCCGCATTGCGGGCACTTCACATGCCGCCAGGTCGGGTGACGGTCGAGCGGATTGCCCGGCCGGTCGAAATCGACATCGTCCGGCAGCTTGACCGGCAGGTCGGCCTTCGGCACCGGCACCACGCCGCAATCCTCGCAATGGATCATCGGGATCGGGCAGCCCCAGTAACGTTGCCGCGAAATGCCCCAGTCGCGCAGGCGGAAGTTCACCTTGCGCTCGGCCATTGGGCGATTGCCGATGGTCTTTTGTTCCAGCAGCCTGGCGACCTCGTCGAAAGCTCGGTCCGGAGTCATGCCATCAAGGAAGCGCGAGTTGATCATCGCCCCATTGTCGGTATAGGCCACGTCGATCACCTGGAAAGCCGACGGGTCCTCGCCGTCCGGCATCACCACGGGCACCACCGGCAAGCCGTATTTGTTGGCGAAGTCGAGGTCGCGCTGGTCATGCGCCGGGCAGCCGAAGATGGCGCCGGTGCCATATTCCATCAGCACGAAATTGGCGACATAGACCGGCAGCGTCCAAGTACCGTCGAAGGGATGGACGACGCGGATGCCGGTGTCGAAGCCCTTCTTCTCAGCCGTCTCCAGCGCCGCCACCGAAGTGCCCATATGGCGGACTTCGTCGATGAATTTCGCCAGCGCCGGATTGGTCTCGGCGGCCTTTTTGGCCAGCGGATGATCGGCGGCGATCGCCATGAACGAGGCGCCGAAAATGGTATCGGGCCGCGTCGTGTAGACCTCAAGCTCGTGCTCGCCGGCAATTTCCGAGGCCAGCGGCCAGCGGATCAGCAGACCTTCCGAACGGCCGATCCAGTTCTGCTGCATCAGCTTCACTTTTTCGGGCCATTCGTCGAGGCCGTCGAGCGAATCCAGCAGGTCCTGCGCGAAATCGGTGATTTTGAAGAACCACTGCGTCAATTCGCGCTGCTCGACCAGCGCGCCGGAGCGCCAGCCGCGTCCGTCGATGACCTGCTCGTTGGCGAGCACCGTCATGTCCTCCGGGTCCCAGTTGACCTTGGAGGATTTGCGCGTCACCAGCCCCTTCTCGACGAAGTCGAGGAACAGCATCTGCTGGCGGTGGTAGTAATCGACATCGCAGGTGGCGAATTCGCGCGCCCAGTCCAGCGACAGGCCCATCACCTTGAGCTGCTCGCGCATGGTGGCGATGTTCTGGTCGGTCCACTCCTTGGGATGAACCTTGTTCTGCATGGCGGCGTTTTCGGCCGGCATGCCGAAGGCGTCCCAGCCCATCGGATGCAGCACGTTGAAGCCCTTGGCCCGCTTGTAACGCGCCACCACGTCGCCCATCGTATAGTTGCGGGTGTGGCCGATATGGATCCGCCCCGACGGATAGGGGAACATTTCCAGCACGTAGTATTTCGGGCGCGGATCGTCATTGTGCGCTTCGAAAAGCTTCTTTTCGGCCCAGGCCTTCTGCCATTTGGGTTCTGACGCGCGCGGATTGTATCGTTCGGTTGCCATGGGACGTTTTTCACTTAAAAGCATGCGGACTGCGGGCAAGAGCCCGGCAGTTCGCGAAATGTGGTCCGGGTGTTCACCATGGTTTGGCAAACCCGTCAACCATATGGGCATCGCGTCCGACAAAAACGCGGGTCAAAACAGCGGGATTTGCATATGGGCGACACCGTTCAGCAGTTTTTAGCGGTCAAGGCGAAGATTACCGCCGCCGAGCAGGAGGCTGGCCGTGAAGCCGGCGCGGTGACGCTGGTGGCGGTCTCCAAGACCTTCGACGCCGTCGATATCCAACCCGTGATCGAGGCCGGCCAGCGCGTCTTCGGCGAGAACCGCGTCCAGGAAGCACAAGGCAAATGGCCTGACCTGAAGGAGGCTTTCCCCGACATTGAATTGCACCTGATCGGCCCGCTGCAGTCGAACAAGGCCAAGGAGGCGGTAGCGCTGTTCGACGTCATCGAAACGGTGGATCGCGAAAAGATCGCCGCCGAGCTCACCAAGGAAATTGTCCGGCAAGGTCGGGCGCCAAAACTCTATGTCCAGGTGAATACCGGTTCCGAACCGCAAAAGGCCGGCATCGAACCGCGCGAGGCGGTCGCCTTCGTCAAACGCTGCCGGGAAGTCCACGGCCTCACCATCGAAGGCCTGATGTGCATCCCGCCGGCTGACGAGAATCCCGGCCCGCACTTCGCCTTGCTGGAAAAACTGGCGCGGGAGGCCGGCGTCGCCGGACTGTCGATGGGCATGTCGGGCGATTACGAAACGGCGATCGCCTTTGGCGCCACCAGCATACGAGTCGGCTCCGCCATCTTCGGCAGCCGCTAGCCGTTGGGCCAGATCGACGAGGTCGCTGCGCCAACACTGGAAACGAAACGTGCCGTTCCTATTTGTTTCGTGTCATCACACATTTCTCTGGAGCTTTTGCCATGCGCTACAATCAGCTTGGAAATACCGGGCTTTTCGTTTCCGAACTTTGCCTCGGCACCATGACCTTCGGCGCCGCCGGCCAGAACGCCCAATGGGGCCTGATCGCCAGCCTCGACCAGAAGGGCGTCAATGAGATTGTCGGCCACTCGATTGCCGCCGGCGTCAACTTCTTCGACACGGCGGACGTCTATTCCTTCGGCGAGTCCGAACGCCTGCTCGGCCAGTCGCTCCGGGATCTCGGCATTGCCAGGTCGAGCGTGGTCATCGCCACCAAGGTCCATGCCGCCACGGGCGACGGGCCGAACCAGCGCGGCTCCTCGCGCGGCCACATCATGGATTCGGTCGATGCCAGCCTCGAACGGCTGCAGCTCGACCATATCGATCTCTATCAGTTGCACGGCACCGACGCGGTAACGCCGATCGACGAAACGCTGCGGGCACTCGACGATCTCGTCTCCAGCGGCAAGGTCCGCTATGTCGGCGTGTCCAACTGGCAGGCCTGGCGCATCGCCAAGGCGCTCGGCATCGCCGACCGCAAGGGCTTTGCCGGCTTCGAGACCATCCAGTCCTATTATTCGATCGCCGGCCGCGACCTCGAACGCGAGATCGTGCCGCTGATCAACGAGGAGAAGCTCGGCCTGATGGTGTGGTCGCCGATGGCCGGCGGCCTGCTGTCCGGCAAATACGGCCCTGGCGCGCCGGGCAATGGCGAGGGCCGCCGCGCGTCCTTCAACTTCCCGCCGGTCAACGAGGAGCGCGCCTGGGCAGCGGTCGCCGCCATGCGCGAGGTCGCCAGGAAGCATGATGTCAGCGTCGCCACCGTGGCGCTCGGCTATGTCCTGGCCAAGCCTTTCGTCATGAGCGTGATAATCGGCGCCAGCCGCATGGAGCAGCTCGAACAAAACCTCGCCGCCACCAGCCTCAAGCTCGATGCCGACGATCTCGCCAGGCTGGATGAGGTGAGCGCCTTGCCGGCCGAATATCCCGGCTGGATGGTCGAGCGCCAGGGCGCCGGCCGGCGTCCGGCGCCCTTCGTCCCTAAGGCATAGCCTGCGGGAAAGCCGGCCTTTTCGAAGCCGCGTATCCCATGGACGCGCGGCTCCAACTACAGCCGAACCGTCTCGGCCAGGAAATCGAGAAAGGCCCGCACCCGTGCCGGCAGATGGCGGCCCTGGCCGACATAGACGGCGTGCGTCGCCTCCTCGTCGCCCGGGTTGAAATCCTCCAGCAGCGGCACCAGCCGCCCGGCGGCGATATCGGCCGCCACATGCCAGCGCGCCAGCCGGGAAATGCCTACCCCGGCCAGCGTCATCAGCCGCATTGCCTCGCCATCGCTGACCAGCGCGTTGCCGGTGATCGGGATCATGACGGCATTGCCCTGCGCGTCGAGGAACGGCCAGCCGTCAATATGCCTGACGAAGCCGAAGCCCATCCGGTTGTGTGTGTCGAGATCGGCTGGCGTCAGCGGCGTGCCATGCGGCTCGAGGTAGGAAGGGGCCGCAACGAGGACCACCGGGCTCTGCCCGAGCTTGCGCGCCACCAGCCGTGATTCGCCGAGCGGCCCGGCCCGGATCGCTACATCGGCGCGTTCGGCCATCAGGTCGATGACACTGTCGGTCAGCACCAGATCGACCGAGATTTCGGGATAGCGTTCGAGGAAGCGCGGCAGCAGCGGGATCAGCCGGTGCACCCCGAACGGCACGTAGGTGTTGACGCGCAGCCGCCCGCGCGGCGCGGCGCCCGCGGCCGCCTCACGCTCCGCCGCCGCCATGTCGGCAAGGATGCGTAGCCCGCTTTCATAAAACGCCGCCCCTTCCGGCGTCAGCAGCAGCTTGCGCGTCGAGCGGCTGACCAGCCGCGCGCCAAGCCGGGCTTCCAGCCGCGCGATCAGCTTGCTGACGGCCGACGGCGTCATGCGCAG
>NZ_RZSJ01000305.1:0-7055 GCF_003998025.1 Mesorhizobium sp. M8A.F.Ca.ET.021.01.1.1 | reverse complement strand
CGGTAACCCTGCCTCCGATACCGTCGGGATCGCGCACCATGCGGCCGAGCATCTGGAAACCGCCGCAAATGCCGACGACATGGCCGCCGCGCTTGCGGTGCGCCGCGAGATCCCGGTCCCAGCCGTTCTCGCGAAATTTCAGGAGGTCGCCGATCGTCGACTTGGAGCCGGGAATGACCACCAGCCCGGCATCGACCGGCAGCTTCTTTCCCGGCGGCACGAACACCACTTCGACCTGCGGTTCGGCCTTGAGCGGGTCGAGATCGTCGAAATTGGCGATGCGGCCAAGCATCGGCACCGCCACTTTCAACGCGCGCGCCTCGCCGGACGCCAGCCGCTCCAACACCACGGAATCCTCCGAGGGCAGCCGCGCCGCCGCCTTGAGCCACGGCACGACGCCAAAACAGCGCCATCCGGTGAATTTCCCGATCGCCTTCAAGCCATCATCGAACAGCGAGACGTCTCCCCGGAACTTGTTGATGAGATAGCCGGCGATCATGCGCCGGTCCTCTTCCGGCAGGATCAGATGCGTGCCGGCGATCGAGGCGATGACGCCGCCGCGATCAATGTCCCCGACCAGCACCACCGGTACATCAGCCCGTGTGGCAAAACCCATATTGGCGATGTCGCGGCTTCTGAGGTTGATTTCGGCTGGCGAACCGGCACCCTCGACAATGACAAGATCGGCGCCCGCGCCGACCTTTCCCCAGGACTCCAGCACGGCATCCATCAGCCGGCCCTTCAGCGCCTGATAGTCACGAGCCCTCGCCTCGCCGAACACCTTGCCCTGGACGATGACCTGGGCGCCGACATCGGTCTGCGGCTTGAGCAGCACCGGGTTCATATGGACCGACGGCGCAACCCCGCAAGCGATCGCCTGCAGCCATTGCGCGCGGCCGATCTCGCCGCCGCCATGGTTGTTGTCGCCGGGAATATCGGCGACGGCGGCGTTGTTCGACATGTTCTGCGGCTTGAACGGCCGCACTTTCAGGCCGCGATTCCTGGCGGCACGGCATAGCCCTGCGACAAGCACCGTCTTGCCGACATCCGAGCCCGTGCCTTGCAGCATGATTGCCCTGGCCATCAGCTCCTGTCCTGCACCGAGGTTCCGGTGATCGTGGATTTCTGCGCCAGCGGCCCGCCGCGCCAGATATAAAGCGCCAGCAGCGGCTCCTTGCCGGTACGCATGGCGTGGTTGACGTTGGAAACATGGTGGACGACCTCGCCGGCCTCCCGCTTGCGAAAGCCGCCCTCGCCCATGCGCCACTCGGTGCCGCCGGTCAGCGGAATATAGATCTCCTCGGCGACGTGATGATGGTCGGGATAGACGATCCCGGGTCCGAGCATCAGCAGGCCTGCGGCGACCTCGTCATTGGCGAAATGGCCGCGCGTGCCGAACATTTCCAGCCAGCCGTAATTGTCGATGAAGGCCTTGCCGAAATCAGCCTCGGTATAGGTCTGCCCCCAATGCAATTCGTTGCGCCGCTCGGCCAGCAATCGAACCAGGGGTTTCGCATCCGGCGGTGCCAGTTCGGCGGCGCGGTCGAGATGGCGCAGGCAGCCAAGCGGACGCGGCTCCAAATCGCGGGCCGGCATATCCCAGCCGATACGCGCCACGGCGTCGCGCACCAGGGCATCATCGACGGAAGCAAGATAGGCGTGGAACTGTCCCAACAGCTCGTCGAATTTTGTCGTCACATCTTGCTCCGGACATGCATTGGTGCACAGCCGCTCCGCGGCGGCTCGGGTTGCGCGGCGGCATCATTGGTCTAGATTGGTGCGCGCGCAAAGCCAAAAACGACAGGCCAGCAGGTCAGACATCAGGGAGCACGCCATGGACGCCGCGGTCGATGCGAGCACCAGCCAGTTCGAACTCACCGAGGAACAGCGCGCCATCCAGGAGATGGCGCAGGCCTTCGCCGCCGATCGCGTCGCGCCGAACGCACTCGACTGGGACCGCAGGAAACACTTCCCCGCCGACGTGATCCGCGAGACAGGGCCGCTCGGCCTCGGCGGCATCTACATCAGGGATGATGTCGGGGGATCGGCTCTCGGACGCCTCGACGCAGTGCTGATCTTCGAGGCGCTGTCGCACGCGGATCCGGCCTTTTCGTCCTTCATCTCTATCCACAACATGGTGGCATCGATGATCGACCGTTTCGGCAATGAGGAGCAGCGACAGCGCTTCCTGCCGAAGCTCACCTCGATGGAATGGCTGGCGAGCTACTGCCTGACCGAGCCGGGTTCCGGTTCCGATGCCGCCGCCCTGAAGACGCGCGCGGTGAAGAGCGGCGGCGACTATGTGCTCAACGGCGCAAAGCAGTTCATCTCCGGCGCCGGCGACAGCGATGTCTATGCCGTCATGGTGCGCACCGGCGCCGATGGCCCGAAAGGCATCTCCACCATCGTCGTGCCCAAGGATGCGCCAGGCCTGTCCTTCGGGGCCAACGAGCACAAGATGGGCTGGCACATGCAGTCGACCCGCCAGGTCATCTTCGAGGACTGCAAGGTGCCGGCCGAGAACCTCCTGTCGGGCGAAGGCGCCGGTTTCGGCATCGCCATGGCCGGGCTCGACGGCGGCCGGCTGAACATCGCCGCCTGTTCGCTGGGCGGCGCGCAGTCGGCGCTCGACAAGGCGCTGGCCTACACGGCTGAGCGCAAGGCCTTCGGCTCGAAGATCAACCAGTTCCAGGCGCTGCAGTTCAGGCTGGCCGACATGGAGACCGAATTGCAGGCAGCGCGCATCTTCCTCTATGCGGCGGCCTCGAAGCTCGACCGCAAGGCTCCGGACGCCGGTAAATGGTCGGCGATGGCAAAGCGCTTCGTCACCGACACCGGCTTCAACGTCGCCAACGATGCGCTGCAACTGCTCGGCGGCTATGGCTATCTGCATGATTACGGCATCGAGAAGCTGGTCCGCGACCTGCGCGTCCACCAGATTCTGGAAGGCACCAACGAGATCATGCGCGTCATCATCGCGCGGGCGCTGATAGGACGCTGAAGCCAGCAAACTCCGGGAGTGAGACAATGACGACGATCGCCTTCATCGGCCTCGGTAACATGGGCAATCCGATGGCCGCCAATCTCGTCAAGGCGGGGCATGCGGTGCACGGCTTCGACCTGATGACAGAGAACCTGACGATCGCGCGCGAGCATGGCATCACAATCATGGCCAACGCCGTTGCCGCCGTGAAGGATGCCGATGTCGTCATCACCATGCTGCCTGCCGGCAAGCACGTGCTGTCGGTCTATGAGGATATCGCCCCCAAGGCGAAGAAAAATGCCTTGTTCATCGATTCCTCGACCATCGACGTGGAATCGGCGCGCAAGGCGCATGCAATCGCCGCCAAACACGGCCTGCTGTCGATCGATGCGCCGGTCTCCGGTGGCACCGGCGGGGCGACAGCCGGCACGTTGACCTTCATGGCCGGCGGTTCCGACGATGCCTTCGCCGCCGCCGAGCCGATCCTGAAGCCGATGGCCGGGCGCATCGTCCATTGCGGCGGTGACGGCGCCGGCCAGGCCGCCAAGATCTGCAACAACATGATCCTCGGCATTTCGATGATCGGCGTTGCCGAGGCCTTCGTGCTGGCGGAGAAACTCGGCCTGTCGCATCAGGCGCTGTTCGACGTCGCCTCGACCTCGTCGGGCCAATGCTGGTCTCTGACCACCTATTGCCCGGTGCCCGGCCCGGTGCCCACTTCGCCCGCCAACAGGGATTACAAGCCGGGATTTGCCGCGGCTCTCATGCTGAAAGACCTGAAATTGTCCCAGGAAGCAGCGCTTGGCGCGGGCGCCGTGACACCGCTCGGCGCCGAGGCGGCGCAGCTCTATGCGCTGTTCAACGCCCAGGGCCATGGCGGCGCCGATTTTTCCGGCATAATTAATTTTCTGCGCGGCAACCCGGCCTAAACAGCGGATTCGATAGACTTTTCCCGGGTCTTTGCGGAGAAAGACCCGCAAATTTAGATTTGCTTAAGCTCTCGATAACTCTGCGGTAACGATGTCCCTATAAAACGGATTGCGAGGCGGACATATCGCATCCGCCCGGCGCTCCGGATCAGGTCTCGCGTACCGGAGCCCGTAAGTTTCGCAAGTGTCTTCGTAGCGAAACGCCATGCGTATCTGGCAAAGCCGCGTTCCTGATGGGGCGCGGTTTTTGCATTTCAGGCCCCTTTCCTATCCACGATCATCTATATTCCGATCGCCGCACCCGGGATCGGCACGTGATCTTCATTGGTCAGCACGATCGGTGCATCGACGCCGTCGACGCGGACCACGAGCAGGCGCGTGCTCCATGTGCCTGCATTGCGAACGAGATGCGAAAACACGGTGCCCTTGCCCTTGGCGCCGTGGACGGGAATACTGAACTGGGCGTCGCCGGCGCCATTCGCATTGACATTGAGATTACCGCCGACCCAGAAATTATCGGCCACATCGTCGCCGATCGTGGCCTTCACCCGGGTGTCGGCACGGACGGCGTCCATGGTCATCCGGTAGGCGTCGCTGCCCTTGAGCACGAAAGGGATGCTGCCGACCATCGTCGCACAGCCGCCGATACTGACCACCCAGACGGCAAGGCCGGCGATCGCCCAGTTGCGCTGCGTCTTGCGGAATTGCTCCGCATCGCGCCAGGCGCGGTTCCGCCAGGCCCAGCGGCTGCCGCGCGCGCCGAGCACGAAGATCATGATGAGGTTGACGACGGGGATCAGCGCCAGCAGCGCGATGAAAGTGCTGTTGCCGATGCCCCAAATCCAGTTGAGGAAGAAGGCGCCCCAGTTCCAGCGATCAAGCTCGGCTGGAATTTCAGCCGGCTGGTTGAGCGGTTGTCCGGCCATTGCATCCCCCACTGTAACTGCACCGGCTGGTTCTAGCCCATGATCTGGACGATGCGCAAAATCAAAGTTCCGCGCACCCCCATGCGCCTGAGCAGACACTGTGGATCAGGTCTTTGTGGAAAGCCGGCGAAAATTCGCCTTCACCGCTCGGCTGGCGGGCTTCAGCGCGGCGCTGATTGATCGTTCCGCCGCAATGCCATTGAGCAGCGACGGGGTAAGGCCGGAAAGGATTTCGGGCCAGAAACGGGTCGCCGATTGCAGCAGGGACATCTGCGCCGCGAAGACACCTTCAGCCAGTGCAACCGTCTTCTCGTTGACGGCCCGCGCGGTTTCGGTTCCCCACGGCTGGCCGCTTCCGGCGTCCATTGCCATGAGAGGCAGGCGCATCATCGCCACCATCGGCGCCAGCATGAGATCGCTGCCGATCGTGACCGCTTCTCGGCGGCGCCGGCTCCTGCCAGTCCTGCTCATGAACACAATCCCCATAGGGCAGCCGCTGCGCTGCGCCATCAACTACGCGCGGTAGCAATATTCGTTCCGACCGCGACGATATTTTGAGGCAGGCGTCCGATTGGTGGGCGCCTGCCTCGTTTCTTAGCGCTTGCGCAGGTCGGCCTGCGCCAGGTCGAGCGCCTTGCCGATGCGCTCGCAGGCCATGTCGATGGTGTCGCGGGTCCAGATCAGCGGCGGCGACAGGATCATCGTGTCGCCGGTGGCGCGCAGCATCATGCCGTTGGCGATCGCGTGGTCGCGCACAACAACCGCAGCACTTCCCGACGGCAGGAAGCGCTCCTTCGTCGCCTTGTCCTTGACGATCTCGATCGCGCCCATCAGGCCGATGGAACGCACCTCGCCGACCAGATCATGCCCGGCGATGCGCTCCTGCAGCGCCTTGGCGAAATAGGGTCCGGTGTCGTTCCTGACGCGGTCGACCAGGCCTTCCCTCTCGATGATCTCGAGGTTCTTCAGCGCCACGGCGCAGGCAACGGGGTGCCCCGAATAGGTGTAGCCATGGTTGAACTCGCCGCCCTTCTCGACCAGCGCCGACGCAATGCGATCGCCCACCAGCAGCGCCGAGAGCGGCTGATAGCCCGACGTCAGCGCCTTGGCCGTGGTGATGGTGTCCGGTTCGATGCCGAAGGTCTGGGCCGCGAACCACTCGCCTGTGCGGCCATAGCCGGTGATGACCTCGTCCAGCATCAACAGCACATCGTATTTGCGGCAGATGCGCTGCACTTCGGGCCAGTAGCTTGCCGGCGGGATCTTGACGCCGCCGGCGCCCATCACCGGCTCGCCGATGAACGCCGCGACCTTCTCGGCGCCGGCCTCCAGGATGGCATCCTCGACCGATTTGGCCGCGCGCAGGCCGAAATCATGGTCGCTTTCGCCAGGCAGAGCCAGCTCATAGGCATAGGGCATCATCACATGGACGATGTTGGGCACCGCGCCGTTGAGCTGCTTGTGCATGGCATCCATGCCGCCGAGCGAGGTGCCGGCGATGGTCGAGCCGTGATAGGCCATCTTGCGCGAGATGACGCGGTTCTTCTCCGGCTTGCCTTCCAGCACCCAATAGTGGCGCACAAGCCGCAAGGCGGTGTCGTTGGCCTCTGAACCGGACGAGCCATAAAACACCTGGTTGACGTTTTTCGGTGCGATCTCGGCCAGCTTCTTCGACAACAGCACCGGCGTCGGCGTCGAGCATTTGAAGAAGGAATTGTAGTAAGGCAGTTCCTTCATCTGGGCATAGGCAGCCTCGGCCAGTTCGTCACGGCCGTAGCCGATATTGACGCACCACAGGCCGGCCATCCCATCCAGCAGTTCCGTCCCTTCGGAATCGTAGATGAACGGGCCATTGGCGTGAGTGATGACGCGCGCGCCAGCCTCGCGCAACTCCTTATGGTCGGTGAAGGGATGCAAGTGATGCGCGGCGTCGATCTGCTGAAGCTGCTTCAGCGAATAGTTCTGATAGGTCATTGATTTGATCTTTCCTCTGAAATCATTCCGGCGGCGCCGGGGCGAATTCGTCAGAGGACGGCAGGTGGCGAATAACCGATACGGGCGCACAGCCGCAAAAGCTCGGCGCGCAGCGTGCGCGATGACGGTGTCACCGCGACCCGAAACGCACGAGCTGATAGTCTAGCGAGAGCCATGAAGGTACCTTAGAGCAAAGGGCGGTCGAGGTGAACCACCCTTTGCTCAAGTGGTGCTGGAATGAGA
>NZ_RZSJ01000304.1:0-7056 GCF_003998025.1 Mesorhizobium sp. M8A.F.Ca.ET.021.01.1.1 | reverse complement strand
GCCGGATACCATTGTGCCCGACGACATTCCCTCGGCCGACAACAACCAGCCGGCACCGGTTCCGTCGGCTTCGGTCGGACAGCAAGCGCCGACCGTGCAGGCGTCGGCACCGGCCAGGCCAGCGCCGGTCCGCGCGGCGCGACCCGCCCAGACCGTCGATGCCGATGGTTTTGACATGCCGGCTGACAATGGCACGACCGCCTCGGTCGGGCATCCGGTCCCTCCGGGCAGCGTTGGCGGTCCGTTGAAGAAGAAGCGGACTTCGATCCTCGACATTCTCGGTGGCGGCTGAGCGTCAATCCGCCTCTCGCCAGCGCCACGGTGTTCGGCTACACCTCCGTCCGGAGACCGCGACATGGCTGAACTCGACACCAGAAAAACCATCGTGCTGACCGGCGCCAGCCGGGGCATCGGCCATGCCACGGTCAAGCGCTTTTCGCGCGAGGGCTGGCGCGTCATCACCTGCTCGCGCCAGGCCTTCGCCGAGGATTGCCCGTGGCCTGCCGGTCCCGAGGACCACATCAAGGTCGATCTCGCCGATCAGGAAGATGTCGGTATTGCCGTGTCGGAGATCCGTCATCGGCTCGAAGCGCATGGCGGCCAGCTCAATGCGCTGGTCAACAATGCCGGCATTTCGCCCAAGCTCAGGGATGGCAACAGCCGGATGAACTCGATCGACACGCCGATGCATGTCTGGCGCGACGTGTTCCAGGTCAATTTCTTCGCGCCGATCATGCTGGCGCGCGGCCTGTTCAAGGAACTGGCGGCCGCAAAAGGCTCGATCGTCAACGTCACCTCGATCGCCGGCACCCGCGTGCATCCCTTCGCCGGCACCGCCTACGCGACGTCGAAGGCCGCACTTGGCTCGCTGACGCGCGAGATGGCGCATGATTTCGGCCCGCACGGCATCCGCGTCAACGCCATCGCGCCGGGCGAGATCGACACGGCGATCCTGTCGCCGGGCACGGAAAAGATCGTCGAGACCATTCCACTGCGGCGCCTGGGCACCACGGCGGAGGTCGCCGACATCATCTTCTTCCTGTGCTCGGCCCAGTCCTCCTATGTGTCCGGCTCGGAAATCCACATCAATGGCGGCCAGCACGTGTGAACTGGTCGGGCCCAGGGCTGCTCATCCTGCCATGGTGAGAACGGCCTTGCCGCTGAAGCTGCGTTGCCGAAGGGCTTCCAGGGCCTGAGCGATATCAGTCCACGGCACGGTCAAGGCGACGCGGGTCTCCAGCCGGCCAGCCGCGACCAGGGCGAGCAGTGTGGCGATGTCAGCGCCGATGGCGGAACCGGACGTGTAGTAGGCGAATGTCTGAAGCCTTGCCCCTTCGTGACCCGGAACGAACTGGCGGAATCCAACCGGCGTGAGTTCGCCGCTGCTCGAACCGAAGATGACGATTGTCCCACCGGGCGCGACGCGTTCGATCGCATGTGCGAGGCTTTTGCCGCCGACCGACTCGGTGATCAGCGAAAACGGCCCTTCGGCCTGCTCGATCGACTCGACGATCTGCTCGGCCCCCAGCCCACGCAGATCCTCGTGGTGCCGGCCGGCGGCGATGGCGGTCACTGAAGCACCCTGCTCGTGGGCGATCTGGATCTGGAAGCGGCCGACGGCACCGCTTGCACCGGTGATCAAGACCTTTAGGCCGGCCAGGTCACCGCCATGGCGCAAAGTCCTGAGCGCCGTCGTGCCCGCCACCGGAAGCGTGGCTGCCGAGACGAAGCCGACCTCGTCCGGCAGGATCGCGAGACGATCTGTTGAAACGGCGACCCGCTCGGCCCAGCCGGCCTGGTCGACCAAAGCCGCAACCCGGGTGCCCACGACCGGCCCGGAGCCATCGGCGGCCGCGCGTTCGACAACCCCAACGATATCCTGGCCGGGTATCCAGCCGTTCGGACGGATAGTGAGCAGGCGCAGTTCCCCCCGGTTCAACGAGGTTGCCTGGACCGAGACGACCGCCTCGTTCGCGAGGGACCGAGGTTCTTCGACCTCGGCGAGTCTCAATCCCGAGGCGCTGTCGGATGATATGACTAAGGCGAGCATGGGTGCGTACCTTCTTGCTGAAGGCCAGAACTTATCGGCTTCTCCGCTTGAAGAATTTAGCTATCATGGCATTTAATCGCTAAAAGTAGTCAATCATGAGACAGCCTCTTCGCTATCCCTGGGACAACTTCGATGTCGATGACGTTCTGGCGCCTGCCATCGCCGTTCGTGTCGACGTCACCGAAACCAGAGCGGAGGTTCCCGCCCATTGGCACCGCAAAGGCCAGCTCGTCTTTGCGCTCGGAGGCGGCGTCACATGCCGCGTTCCGAGCGGCCTGTGGATGGTGCCGCCGCATTGCGGGGTATGGATCCCCGGTTCCATGGAGCACAGCAACATCGCGACGGCCAATGCCCGGATCTTCTTCGTCTACATCGAGCCGGGAGCCGCCGAATTGCCGGGCTGGTGCTGCACGCTCTCGATCTCGCCGCTGCTGCGCGAACTGATCGTCGAGCTGTCCGACAGCGTGCAGGACGACAAGGCAAGGGATGAGCTTTTGATAAGGACGCTGCTTAGCGAGTTGCCGCGCATGCCTGTCCAGCAGCTGCATCTGCCGATTTCATCCGAGCCGCGATTGAGGCGGATCGCCGACGTGCTGGCGCAGGACCCCGCCAATCGCAGCACGTTGGCACAATGGGCCAATCGCGTTGCGCTGAGCGAAAGCAGTTTGGCGCGTCTCGTCGTCAAGGAGACTGGCTTGAGCTTCGGGCGCTGGCGCCAGCAATTGCACCTGATCGTCGCCATTCGCGAGCTGGCCTCGGGTGCGAGTGTGCAGCAGGTCTCGGGCGATCTCGGCTATAGCTCGGTCACCGCCTTCATCACCATGTTCAGGAAGGCGCTTGGCAAGCCGCCTGCAAAATACCTTGGCAGCGTCGCGCAAAATGGCGGCTCGGCATTCGTGGCTTGAATACCGCGCCTGTGGTGCGGTTGGCTCAGGCCGCCGTTGGTTCGGCCGCGCCCGGCTTGGAACCGAGTACCTCTTCGACGATGCCGCGAGCGATCTCGCGTTCGCCCATGATCACCGTGTCGGCGCCTAATCCCTTCAGATGCTCGACCTCGGCATCGGAATGGGCGCGGGCGACGACGTTGATGTTGGGATTGGCGGTGCGTGCCCGCAGCACGATCTGGCCGGCCTCGAAGGCATTGGGGATGGCAAGGATCAACCGCTTTGCACCTTCAGGATTGGCGGCGGCGAACACTTCGGCATTGGCGGCATTGCCGGCGATGGTTTCGATGCCGTCGGCTTTCAGTCTGGCCAGCGTCTTGTCGGCATCCTCGATGGCGAGGAAGGGCAGGGAGGCTTGTTTCAGTGCGGCACCAACAAGGCCGCCGACCCGTCCGTAGCCGATCAGGATTGTGTGGTTGGTGAGGCTCGTCTTCGGCGGCGGACCGTCTTCGGCTTTCGCCATTGCGGCAACGGAGGCCACCTGACCCGGTTCCGTCGCCGGACCAACCGGCTTGGCGTCCACCGGCGGTGCCGTCCTGGTGGCGCGGGCCTCCAGCCAAGGCTTCATCCAGTCGATGACCAGGAACATCAGCGGGTTGAGCACGATCGACAGGATGGCCCCCGCAAGGATGAGGTCGCGGCCCTGTTCGGGCAGAAGTTTCAGCCCGACGCCGAGTTCGGCCAGGATGAAGGAGAATTCGCCGATCTGGGCAAGGCTGGCCGAAATCATCAAGGCCGTGGCCAGGGGATAGCCGAAGGCGACGACGATGACGAACGCCGCCAGCGACTTGCCGATGACGATGATGGCCAGCGTCGCCAGGATCGGCAGGCCGTTGCTGATCAGGCTGAACGGGTCGAACAGCATGCCGACGGAGACGAAGAACAGCACCGAGAAGGCATCGCGCAGCGGCAGCGATTCTTCCGCCGCTCGGTGGCTGAGCTCGGATTCGCTCATGATCATGCCGGCGAAGAAGGCGCCCAGCGCCAGCGAGACGCCGAACAATTTTGCCGCGCCGAAGGCGACGCCGAGGGCAATGGCGAGCACCGAGAGACGGAACAGCTCGCGCGACCCGGTATGGGCGACGTAGTGCAGGATCCACGGAATGACCCGGCGGCCGACCACCAGCATGACGACGACGAAGGCGGCAACCTTGGCCAGCGTGATGCCGACGACACCCCAGATGCCATAGCTGGCCGGCAGCGTCAGCAGGCCGCTCGAATGGGCATCGGCCTGTTCCTGGCCGCCGAGCACGCCGGCAAGCGCCGGCAGCAGCACCAGCGCCAGCACCATGGCCAGGTCCTCGACGATCAGCCAGCCGACGGCGATGCGGCCGCGCTCGGTCTCGATCAGCCGGCGTTCCTGAAGTGCGCGCAGCAGCACCACGGTCGAGGCGACCGACAGCGCCAGGCCGAACACCAGGCCCGCGCCCATCGACCAGCCGAGCATCCAGGACAGCCCGGCGCCGAGTGCGGTGGCAAAGCCGATCTGGACGATGGCGCCAGGCACGGCGATGGCGCGGACCGACAGAAGGTCCTTGAGCGAAAAATGCAGGCCAACGCCGAACATCAGGAGGATGACGCCGATTTCGGCCAATTCGTTGGCAAGCCCGGCGTCGGCGACGAAACCGGGCGTGTTCGGCCCGACCAGCACGCCGGCTACGAGATAGCCGACCAGTGGCGGAATGCGGAAACGATTGGCGAGAGCGCCGAAGACGAAAGCCAGCCCCAGACCGGCGACGATGGTGGCGATAAGGGGCGTGTCATGCGGCATTGTCTATGGAGCGCCTTTCAAGCTAGCGATGTCGGATATGCGCCGCCCGAAGCCGTCGCCTGGCTTGCAATATGGTGGAAGCGGTAACGATGATGCAACCCGCAAGGGTACGAAAAGCGACGCCGCGGCGACAAAATGCCGGACCGGCGAACGGATGCCGCCGATCTGTTCGAGCCCGCGATGGTATTCGTCCTGTTGCCGGCGATCAGGCTGCCTGCAGCAAGGCCTCGATCTCGGAAATGTCGTGGTTGGTCATGGTCTTCGGGATCTCGGCCGTCACCTTGTCACCAACCTCCTTATGCAGCTTCTTGCGCATGGCACCGAGCACCACCGGTGGGGCGACAAGCACGATGCTGTCGAACTCGCCGTCATGGGCAAGCTTGTAGAGCCGGGCGGCAATCTCCTGGGCGAAGCGTTCCTTGCCGATACGGTGCCAGTCGGTCTCCTCGACCGCGCTGCGGTGTACGGATGGGCCATCATTGTATCGGCCCGGGCTGTCGCTTCCCTGTTCGCGTGTGGGCGGGTTTTCCTGTTCCATCACCTGCACGACTTCAAGGTTGGGAAATTTGTTGTCGCCGGCATTCTTGAGCAGGAGCGCCTTTTCACCGTCGGCCACCAGAACCCAAATGCCATGCTTCAAATTGATCGTGTTCATGAAAACGCTCCTTGTTGAGTGGTGGCTATTCCGGGAACGCGTTCTGGCCGGTCACGTTCCAACTGAAACGACGGACCGAGCGGTCGCGAAGACGGGCGGCGAACATGAAATCGCCTCTGCACGACTTTAATCTACTGAATTGGTAGAATTTAGAAAAAACTATTTTGCGGGACAGGTCGCCGGCAGCTAAAAGTGCCTGAAATCAAGGCCTGTTTCGACGGCCCTGGTGTGCTCAGGACATGGGCGTGGAATATTTTTCTCCTGCTCTTCGCGGTTGCGAAAAAGCGATTGCCTGTCCATCACCGGATGAGCGAGTGCTTTGCTTCTGCTTTTTTATGCCTGGGCGTAAAACTGCGAAACTGTTCCCGGATTGCTTTTCTGATGCCGCAAGCCACCACCAAGCTCAATGCCTTTCCCGTCTTCGTGCGGGTCGAGGGCGAAGCCGTGGCCATTGTCGGCGGCGGCGAGCAGGCGCTGGCCAAGGCGCGGCTGATCGCCCAGTCGAGCGCGGTTCTGTACATCATCGCCGCAAATGCCGAACCGGAGCTGTTGGCCTTCATCGCCGAGACCGGCGCGAACCATGTGGCCGCCGGGTATGACGCCTCACGGCTCGAAGGCGCCGTGATGGTGTTTGCCGCCAGCGGCGACGAGACGCTCGATCGTCGCGTGGCCGCCGACGCGCGCCGGCTGGGCATTCCGGTCAATGCGGTCGACCGGCCGGACCTCTGCGATTTCTTCACGCCTGCGCTGGTCAACCGCGCGCCGGTCGCCATTGCCATCGGCACCGAAGGCGCAGGCCCGGTGCTGGCGCAGATGCTGCGCGGCCGCATCGACCGCATGCTGTCGCCGTCGCTTGGCGCGCTGGCGGCGCTTGCCGCCTCGTTCCGCAATGCCGCCGAGAGATTGCCCAGGGGCAATATACGTCGCCGTTTCTGGAGCGACTTCTTCGGTGGAGCGCCGGCGCGCGCGGTCGAGGCTGGCGAATTTTCGCGGGCGCGCGAAGCCGCCGCCGATCTGCTGACGTCCGACGCGCCCGTTCGCGGCCACATCGCCCTGGTGGGCGCCGGTCCCGGCGCCGAGGATCTCCTGACCCTGCGGGCGCATCGTCTCCTGATGGAAGCCGACGTCATCGTCCATGACGCGCTGGTGCCGGAGGCGGTCGTCGCCATGGGGCGCCGCGATGCCGAGCGTCTGCCGGTGGGAAAGCGCAAGGGCTGCCACACCAAGAGCCAGGCCGAAATCAATGCATTGCTGGTGGAGCTCGGCCGTGCGGGCAAGCGCGTCGTGCGGCTGAAGTCGGGTGATCCGCTGGTGTTCGGGCGCGCCGGCGAGGAGATGGCGGCGCTGCGCGATGCCGGCATCGCCTATGAGGTGGTTCCGGGTGTCACCGCGGCCTTCGCCGCTGCCGCCGATTTCGAGCTGCCGCTGACGCTGCGCGGCGTTTCCTCCTCGATGGTGTTCACCACCGGCCACGATCTCAAGGGCAATTCATTGCCAGACTGGGCCAAGCTCGCCATTTCCGGTGCTACCGTCGCCGTCTATATGGGCCGCTCGGTCGCGGCCGAAGTTGCCGGCCGGCTGATCGAGGCCGGCCTATCGCCGGACACGGCGGTCGCCGTGGTCGAGAATGCCAGCC
>NZ_RZSJ01000303.1:0-7094 GCF_003998025.1 Mesorhizobium sp. M8A.F.Ca.ET.021.01.1.1 | reverse complement strand
CCTGAGGTCGAGCGAGACGGTGCGGAAGCCGAAGCTGCCGACCTGCCAGAGCAGAGGCTGGACGAAACGCCTGGCCACCGCGCGCCCGCCGATTGCTTCGAGAACGCTCGACAGCCCCTCCAGATCGGCACGAAACGCGTCCGGCGACGGGTACGCCGCCGCACCGCCGTCCCGTGTCGCCTCCAGCCGGGCAAGCAGGGCCGAAGCGAATTGGCGGAGCGGTTCGTCAGGGTTGCGGGCGTTGATCCCATCGGCCTGTCGGCTTTTATCAAGCGCCGTTTGCAGCACCGGCTTGAAGCTCGCCGGCAGGTCGATGACGTTCGAGCTGGCGCTGAGCACCGTCACCAGCCGCTGCATCTGCGCCAGATACCAGCCTATGGCCGTATCGCGGTATTCGGCCAGGGCATGGGCGGTGACGGCGGCCGTCACATTCGGGTTGCCGTCGCGATCGCCGCCGATCCACGAGGCATAGCGCATGAAGGAGGGGATTCTGATCGGCGCTGCCGGATAATGGCGCTCGAGGGCGCCTTCCAGCTTGCCATAGAGCTGCGGCGTTGCCTCGAAGATGACTTCACGAAAGAAATGCAGGCCCCAGGCGATTTCGCGTTCGACCGTCGGGCGCTCCAGCCGCAGCTCGCCCGTCATCCACAGAAGCTCGATCTCGCTTTCCAGATCGGCGACCAGCAGGTCGCGTTCGCGCGGCGCCCAGCGCGGCTGGTCGAGTTCGGTCAGCTTGCGGTAGATACGGCGATGGATCTCCAGCACCGTGACGCGTTTGGCCTCCGTCGGGTGCGCGGTCATGGTCGGGCCGACGCAGAGTTCGTCGAGCCTGGCCTGGACCTGCTCCGCCGAATGGCCGTTCGCCGCCATCCGCGCGATCACGCTAGCGAAGGAGCCGGGCACGTCGTCGACACCGGTGCCTTGTTCGAGTTCGCGGCGCGCCCGCATGGCGAGCAACTCGTCGGCAATGGCGAGCAGCTGGAACCAGACGCCGCTCGCCTGAAGCGCCGGGATGCGCTGCTCCGCGGCAAGCGAGACAAGCGACCGACGTCCGGTCAGAACGGCGGCGATCTCCGGCTCCCGCGCGCTTGCGACCTGAAGCAGCAGGCGCAACAAGAGGCTGCGCTCGTCCTCCCGAAATTTGATGCGTCTGCTCTGTTCCAAACGCTTCAAGCCGCCTTCTTCGTTCGCTCCAAAGTCTCGGCCACGACGTCGCCGAAGGACGACGGCGTCGGCACGATGATGACGCCGGCCTCTTTCAGGATCTCGACCTTCTCCTGCGCGGACTCACCGAAAGCCGAGATGATGGCGCCGGCATGGCCCATGCGGCGGCCTTTCGGGGCGGAAAGCCCGGCAATGTAGGCGATCAGCGGCTTCCTCATATTGTCGCGCGCCCAGATCGCGGCTTCGGCTTCCTGCGGCCCGCCGATCTCGCCAATCATCACCACGGCGTCGGTCTCGTCGTCCTGCTCGAACAGCTTCAGAACGTCCTTGAAGGAGGAGCCGTTGATCGGATCGCCGCCGATGCCGACGCTGGTCGAGACGCCGATGCCGAGCGCCTTCATCTGCGAGGCGGCCTCGTAACCCAGCGTGCCCGACCGCCCGACTATGCCGACGCGGCCTGGAAGGTAGATGCTGCCGGGCATGATGCCCATCAGCGCCTGTCCCGGCGTGATGATGCCGGCGCAAGTCGGCCCGACCAGCCGCATGCGGTCCTCGAAGCGGTAGCGGCGCATGTAGCGCTTGACCTGCATCATGTCCTGCGAGGGGATGCCGTCGGTGATGCAGACGCAGAGTTTTATTCCCGCGTCCGCGGCCTCCATGATCGAATCGGCGGCGAAGGGCGGCGGCACGAAGACGATGCTGGCCTCGGCACGGGTTTCGCGCACCGCGCCCTTGACGGTGTTGAAGATCGGCAGGCCAAGATGCGTCTGGCCGCCCTTGCCGGGGGTGACGCCGCCGACGAGCTTGGTGCCGTAGCGCTTCATGTCCTCGGCATGGAATCTGCCGATCTTGCCTGTGAAACCTTGCACGATGACGCGCGTGCTGCGGTTGAGCAGGATTGCCATTTTTCTGTCCTCCCTCAGGCTGCTTTTTTCTTGGTGGCCGCGCGCCATGCGGCGACGGCTTTTTCGGCGGCTTCGGCGAGCGTGTCGGCGACAATCACCGCCTCGCCGGAATCGGCCAGGATCTTGCGTCCTTCCTCGGCCCTGGTGCCGGACAGCCGCACCACCAGCGGCACGCTGACGCCGACCTCGCGGATCGCCTTGATGACGCCCTCGGCAACCCAGTCGCAGCGGTTGATGCCGGCGAAGATGTTGACCAGGATGGTTTCGACATTCTTGTCGCCGAGCACGGCGCGGAAGGATTTCGCCACCCGCTCGGGCGAAGCGCCGCCGCCGATGTCGAGGAAGTTGGCCGGTTCGCCGCCGGCGATCTTGATCATGTCCATCGTCGCCATGGCGAGCCCGGCGCCGTTGATGATGCAGCCGATATTTCCGTCGAGGCCGACATAGGACAGGCCGCGGTCGCTGGCGAAGGTTTCGCGCGGGTCTTCCTGGCTCTTGTCGCGCAATTCGGAGATTTCCGGCCGCCGGAACAGCGCGTTCTCGTCGAACGACATCTTGGCGTCGAGCGCCACCAGGCTGCCGTCGCGGGTCACCACCAGCGGATTGATCTCCAGCATCGAGGCGTCGTAGTCGCGGAACACCTGATAGCAACTGAAGATGGTCTCGGTCGCCTTGCCGATCAGACTGTCCTCAAGCCCGAGCCCGAAGGCGATCTCGCGCGCCTGGAAGCGCTGCATGCCGACGCCCGGATCGACGGTGGCGCGGATAATGGAATCCGGCGCGCTTTCGGCGATCTCCTCGATCTCCATGCCGCCGGCGGCCGAGGCGACGATCATGACGCGCTCTTCCTTGCGGTCGAGCACGAAGCCGAGATAGAGCTCCTGCGCGATGTCGACGGCTTCCTCGAGATAGAGGCGCGAGATCAGCTTGCCGCGCGGGCCGGTCTGGTGGGTCACCAGCTTGCGCCCGAGCATGGCTTCGGCGGCGCTGGAAATCTCCTCGTCATTGGCGCAGAGCTTGATGCCGCCGGCCTTGCCGCGCGCGCCGGAATGAACCTGCGCTTTCAGCACCCATTTGCCGCCGCCGATTTCGCGCGCCCGGTAGGTGGCCTGCTCGGGGCTGTAAGCCAGGCCGCCGCGCGGCACATGCACTCCATGCCGGGCGAGCAGCTCCTTGGCCTGATATTCGTGGATGTCCATTTTTTCTCCTCCGCAAATCGTCAAAGTGCCGCGACGCGCGGCCCTCGTTGGCTAATTAAGCTGGCCGGCGCGTTCGATGGCGTCGTTGACCACCAGCACGTTGCGCGCCATGCGTTCCGAAGCGGCGTCGATCATCTTGCCGTCGAGTGCGGCGGCGCCTTTGCCTTGCGCCTCGGCTTCCTTCAGCACCTCCAGGATGCGGCGGGCGCGCGTGACTTCCTTCTCCGGCGGCGAGAACACGTCGTTGGCCAAAGCAATCTGCGAGGGATGGATCGCCCATTTGCCTTCGATGCCGAGTGCGGCGGCGCGCCGGGCGGCCGCCTTGTAGCCTTCCGGATCGGAGAAATCGCCGAACGGCCCGTCAACGGCGCGCAGACCATAGGCGCGGCAGGCGACCGTCATTCGCGACAGGGCGAAATGCCACTGGTCGCCGGGATAGTCGGGGTTGAGGCCGCCAATGTTGACGGTGCGCGCCTTGTTTGAGGCAGCATAGTCGGCAACGCCGAAATGCATCGCTTCCAGCCGGCCGGGCGTCGCGGCAATGGCCTCGACATTGGCCATGCCGAGCGCGGTCTCGATCAGCGCTTCCAAGCCGACACGGGTCGTGAATCCCTTGGCCATCTCGATCTGGTTGACCATGGCCTCGACCATGTAGAGATCGGCCGGCACGCCGACCTTCGGCACCAGGATCGTGTCCAGCCGGTCGCCGGCCTGTTCCATCACGTCGACCACGTCGCGGTACATATAGTGCGTGTCGAGGCCGTTGATGCGCACCGAGACTGTCTTGCCCTTTGCGCGCCAGTCGATGTCGTTGAGTGCCTGGATGATGTTCTTGCGGGCGCGTTCCTTGTCGGGCGGAGCGACAGCGTCCTCGATGTCGAGGAAGACGAAATCGGCGGCGCTGTTGGCCGCCTTGTCGATCATCTCCGGGCTGGAGCCGGGAACCGCCAGCTCGCTGCGCTGCAGCCTGAGCTTCTTGAGATGGTTGATGGTGTGGCTCATCTTCTCATCCTCAAGCGGCTTCGGCGACCGGCACCGCGGCCGAGGCGCGGAAATGCTGGATGGCGGCGCCGACTCCGGACCCCGGCGCCAGCCGCACGCCGCAATCGAGCAACGCCATTTCGGCCGCCGACAGCGAGGCCAGCACCATCACCTCGTTCAGCCAGCCGAGATGGCCGATACGGAAGACCTTGCCAGCCACCTTGTTGAGGCCGCCGCCAAGCGACGTCTGGTACTTCTGGTAGGCCTTTTTGACGATTTCAGCGCTGTCGATGCCTTCCGGCACGAGGATGGCGCTGACCGTGTCCGAGTGCCATTTCGGCGCCTTGGCGCAGAGTTTCAGCCCCCAGGCGTCGACCGCCTTGCGCACGCCTTCGCCAAGGCGATGGTGGCGGGCAAAGATATTCTCCAGCCCTTCCTCGGCGATGAGGTCGAGCGAGGCGCGCAGACCGCGCAGCAATTGCGTCGCCGGCGTGTAGGGAAAATAGCCGGCATCGTTGGCGCGGATCATGTCCTCGAAGGAGAAGAAGCAGCGCCGGTGGGTGGCGGTTCTCGAAGCGATGAGAGCCTTCTTGCTGACCGACAGGAAGCCGAGGCCGGCCGGCAGCATGAAGCCTTTCTGCGAACCGCTGACGGCGCAGTCGACGCCCCATTCCTCCTGGCGGAAGTCGATCGAGCCGATCGACGAGACGCCGTCGACGAAAAGCAGGGCAGGGTGGTTCGCATCGTCGAGCGCCGCGCGGCAGCCGGCGACGTCGCTGGTGACGCCCGTCGCCGTCTCGTTCTGGGTGCAGAAGATGGCCTTGATGCGGTGCGTCTTGTCCGCCTTCAGCCGCTCCACATAGAGCTCGAGCGGAACGCCGGTTCCCCATTCGCAGTCGATCACGTCGACCTCGAAGCCGAGCCGCTCGGCCATGTCGACCCACAGATGCGAGAACTGGCCGAAGCGCGACATCAAAACGCGGTCGCCAGGGCTGAGCACATTGGTCATCGCCGCTTCCCAGGCACCGGTACCGGAGGACGGGTAGATGAAGACGCGGCCGGTTTCGTTCTTGAAGACTTTCTTGATGTCCTCGAACAGCGGCACGGTGAGGCCGGGGAAGGTGGCCGCGCGCATGTCCTCCATCGGCAGGTTCATCGCCTGCCGCACCTGCTCGGGAATGTTTGTGGGCCCTGGGATGAAGAGATGAGTGAACCCAGCCATGCGCGAACTCCTCCGATCGTTTTGGATTGTGGAGGAAGTGTCGCGTCGATACGGCCGGCCAACAACACCTTGCCGGGTAAGTAGTTGGCCCGCGCGGGTGGGGTGCTCCTACCCGGTTGGCCTACCCGATAGGTGACTTGGGGCTTCGGCGCTTCTCGCTCGAATAGAGCGCTACCGCCATGGCGCGGTTGCGGACATCCAGCTTGTCGTAGAGATTCTTGAGGTGATATTTCACCGTATTCTCGGAGATGCCGGTCCGGGTCGCGATCTGCAAATTGGTCCAGCCGTCGGACAGCACCGCCAGCAGTTCACGCTCGCGCACGGTCAGTCGAGACAGAGGCGTGTCGTTGACCTTGTTGATGTCGATATAGGGAATGCAGATGCGGCCGTGCGCGACCGCCAGGATCGTGTCGAAGATGATGGCGGGATCGTCGAACTGGAAGCAGTAGCCCTGCGCCCCCAGGCGCACGCACTGTTTCAGGATGCCGATGTCATGGTCGTTTGAAAAGATGGCGATGCGAACGTTGAGCTTGCTGCCCTGGACCTCGGCCAGGACGTCCCCGCCGTCCATGTCAGAGAGCTTCCAACCGATCACGGCGACATCGAACTCCTGTGCCGTGGCAAGCTCCAGGAAATGCCTGCCGCTTTGTACCGAGGCCAAAAGTTCGAACCGCCCGTCGCATTCCAGCATTTCGCGCAGAGCCGATATGACGAGCGGATTGCGTTCGGCGACGACCACGCGAACGCGCCGCTCTTCGATTGCCTTGTTCTCTGTCCGTGACCTGATCTTCAAGGGCTTCTGGCTTTTTTGTTGCGGCCTGGCGGGTCCTGGCGATGCCTGGACCTGCGTCATGGTAATTCTGCCCCAATGGCGCGAGGGTGCTCTTTCCCCAGCGACATCAGCTGTCGCGCCGCCGGAAGCCGAAGGGCGCCCTTCTTTTGATGAAATCGATAGTCCGTGCGCGCATGACAACACGGCATCGGCGAAGCCCGACGTGAGCGGGCAAGCATGCGTTTGACCTGAGATTCCCGAGCGTTAGAAGGCCATGTTGCGAAGTTGAAGCGTGTTGGGCCGACGTCGCTTTTGCACAGGCACCGGGCCGAAAACCGGTTTCCACTTTGCGGACTCATGGTCTAGACCTGATTTGCACCTTTTCCGGGATTCTGATGGCGGGAGGCGCTGGTGGAAGGCCAGGACGAACGGACGACGGGCGCCAGGGCCGCCGACGAGCACCACGCCGACATCTATGGCGAGGACGGTGCCGTCCTTTCGTCCTTCCTCGCCCGGATTGGTGCGGCGATCGCCGACCGCGACACGCTGACCCTCAAGCGTGAAGTCGACGACCTGCATCAGTCGGAACTTGGCGACCTCATCGAGGCGCTGCACCCCGAACAACGGCTTGCCTTGGTCGATCTGCTGGGCGCCGACTTCGATTTTTCCGCTTTGACCGAGGTCGACGAGGCGATCCGCATGGATATCGTCGACAACCTGCCCAATGCGCAAATCGCGCAGGCGGTGCAGGAACTCGATTCCGACGATGCGGTCTACATCCTCGAAGACCTCGAGCCGGAAGACCAGGACGAGATCCTGTCGCAACTGCCTTTCACCGAGCGGATCAGGCT
>NZ_RZSJ01000302.1:0-7112 GCF_003998025.1 Mesorhizobium sp. M8A.F.Ca.ET.021.01.1.1 | reverse complement strand
GCTTTCAGGTTTGCGGAGGGCGGCGCGAGCGGCCCGCGCGTGCGGCGGGGTCGAGGCCGGCACCTGGCTGGTGGCGCGTGCCGGCTTGCTGGAAGGGCGCAGCGCTACCACCCATTGGGAGGACATGGAGGATTTTTCCTCGGCCTTCCCTGGCGTCGACGTCCGTCCGGACCGCTATGTCATCGACGGGCCGGTGTTCACCTCGGGCGGCGCGTCGCCGACTTTCGACCTGATGCTGCATCTCATTCGCACGCGCCTCGGCATGGCCGTGGCGCTCGATGTCGCCAGCGTCTTCATCTACGACCAGGCCCGGGCCGCGACCGATGCCCAGCCGCTGGTCTCGCTCGGCCGGCTCGACGGCTATGATCCGCGCCTGGCGCAGGCCATCCGGCTGATGGAATCGCATGTCGATCAGCCGTTGACCGTCGAGGCGGTCGCCAAACGCGCCGGGGTGACGGCGCGGACCCTGGAAAGCATCTTTCGCAAGTCGATCGGCGAGACGCCGGGCGCCTATTATCTCAGGCTGCGGCTGGGCGCCGCGCGCCGGCTCGTGGTCGACACGCGGATCGCCATGGCGGATATTGCCGGGCGGACGGGGTTCTCGTCGGCCGCGGCTTTTTCCAGGGCATTTTCAAGAGCTTTCGGCGAAGCCCCTGTCAGGCTTCGCCGGGGTTGATTGGGGCCGGGGTTGATTCGGGCCGGAGTTGATTCGGCCAGGGTTGATTTGGGAAGTCAGGCAGCATTCCGGCGGTCGCTGCCGCCGTCGATCTGCGAGCGCATCTGCCGCGCGAGATGGGTCTCGAAGCGGCTGGCAACGGCGCGGTCCCATTCATTGGTGCTGCGTGCGCCCTGTTTTGGATGCGGCATTGCCATCAGCCGGTCAATGATCGATCCGGCTTCGCCAGGTGAGAGCAGGGCGTCGATTTCACGTTCGTTCTGCATATCGGTTCGCCTCCTTCTTCCTCTCCCGCCAAGAGCGATACCTATACGAGATTCGTGACGGCAGTTTGAAGGCAAGAGCGAGGTCATTGAGAGGCGGCAAGGGGCAAAACCTTGTCGTCGGTTTCAGCATGGCGCGCAAAATGTTTCCGCGCGCCAAGCTTTCGAATCGCATAGTGCGCCGGCTTGGATTGCCGACGGCCAGGCAGCGTCAGACGTAGCGGTTGACGATGTTTTCGAGCAGTTCCTGGCGGCCGGAACGCGGCTGCGGCTCGATCTTCTTCTTCACCACGCGTTCGGCGATCTCTTCCAGCGTCCGCTTGCCCGACAGCATCGCCTTGGCCTCGGCGCTGTTCCAGCCGGCGTAGCGTTCGGCGAGCGGGCCCGACAATGCCTTGTCCTCGACCATGCGGGCCGCCGCCTTGAGGCCGCGCGCGCAAGAATCCATGCCGCCGATGTGGCCGATCAGCAGGTCCTGCGGGTCGAGCGACTGGCGGCGCAGCTTGGCGTCGAAATTGGTGCCGCCGGTCTTGAAGCCGCCGGCCTGGACGACCTGGTAGTAGGCGAGCGCCATCTCCGGCACGTTGTTGGGGAACTGGTCGGTATCCCAGCCCGACTGGTAGTCGTTGCGGTTCATGTCGATCGAGCCGAAGACGCCGAGCGCATTGGCCAGGGCCAGTTCGTGCTCGAAGGAATGGCCGGCCAGGATGGCGTGGCCCTGCTCGATGTTGAGCTTGACCTCCTTTTCCAGGCCGAAGCGCTTGAGGAAGCCGTAAACGGTCGCGACGTCGTAGTCATATTGGTGCTTTGTCGGCTCCTGTGGCTTCGGCTCGATCAGGATCGTGCCCTTGAAGCCGATCTTGTGCTTGTAGTCGACGACGAGGTTCAGGAAGCGGCCGGCCTGTTCCTGCTCGCGGGCAAGGTCGGTGTTGAGCAGGGTCTCGTAACCCTCGCGCCCGCCCCACAGCACGTAGTTCTCGCCCTTCAGCCGCTTGGTGACGTCGATGCAGCTCTTCACCGTCGCAGCGGCATAGGCGAACACATCCGGATCGGGATTGGTCGCGGCACCGGACATGAAACGGCGGTTGGAGAACAGGTTCGCCGTGCCCCAGAGAAGCTTGACGCCGGTCTGCTTCATCTTTCCGGCAAAATAATCGGCGATTTCATCCAGCCGGGCCGCACTTTCGGAGAAATCCTTGCCCTCGGGCCGTACATCGGCGTCATGGAAGCAGAAATAGGGAGCGCCGAGCAGCGAGAACATCTCGAAGGCCACATCCGCCTTCAGTTTCGCCAGTTCCATCGTGTCGACGCCGCCGGCCTTGGGGAACCAGGGACGGTCGAAGGTCTGGCCGCCGAACGGGTCGCCGCCCGGCCAGGCGAAGGAATGCCAGTAGGCGACGGCAAAGCGCAGATGGTCTTCCAGACGCTTGCCAGCCACCACTTCGTCGGGATTGTAGAAACGATAGGCCAGCGGATTGGTCGAATCCGGTCCCTCATATTTGATCTTCTGGATGTCGCCGAAAAAGCCGCTGCTCATGTTCTCTTCCTCTCCAAGATAGTTTTGCCTGATTACCTCAGGCGTAATTGGTTTCACGCCGGTGCTGGTCGAAAACGGTCACGTCAAAACCGTCAAACGAAGGAGACAGATCATGACCGACCTCAACACGATCGCCCAAAACTACATCACCGCCTGGAACGAGAGCGATGCCGGCCGCCGGGCAGCGTTGCTCAAGGCTGTTTTCACCGAAGACATCAGCTATCGCGATCCGCTCATGCAGGGCGACGGCCATGAAGGCGTCGCGGCGCTGATCGACGGCGTGCAGCAGCGCTTTGCCGGCTTCCGCTTCTCTCTGAAGGGGACTCCGGACGGCTTTGCCGACAAGATCCGGTTTTCGTGGAATCTCGGGCCGGAAGGGGTCCCGTCCGTCATCGAAGGCACCGACATCGGCGTCATCGAGGACGGTCGCCTGAAAAGCGTGACCGGCTTCCTCGACAAGGTGCCGGCGCAGTGAGGTCACCTCGTCAAGACGTGGTGGAGAATACCAATCGCCAAAGTCGGTGCTGCCCCTCATCGCCCTGCCGGGCACTTCTCCCCGTATAGTGACGGGGAGAAGGGGGCTGGCCGCAACCTTGGCGCCTTCGTCACTACGCTGGTGATTGGCGAAACCGGTGACGGGAGCGCCCCTCTCCCCGTCCCTATGCGGGGAGAGGATGCCGGCAGGCAGGTGAGGGGCAGCGCCGGCGCCCTGATAAAGAGGGTGGGACACGCCCCAACTCACGCGGTTACAGCCCTGATCGCCGGGTAAAGCGCCCGGTAGCGGTGATAGGCATCGGCATAGGCGTTGCCGAGCGCCGCATCCGGTTCGATCGTGGCGTCTGTCTTCGGCGCCGTGCACACGGCCAGCGGATCCGCCCCTGTCGCGGCGATAAGGCCAAGCCGCGCAGCCCCAAACGCGGCGCCGAAATCGCCGTCGGCGGGGATGTCGACCGGCACCTGCAGCGCGGTGGCGATGGCCTTCAGCCAATAGCGCGAGCGCGAGCCGCCGCCGATCGCCGTCACCCGCGTTAAAATCGTGCCGGCCGTCTTCAACGCTTCGAGGCTGTCGCGGAAGGCGAAGGCGACGCCTTCGAGCACGGCCTGTGTCAGCACGACGCGGCCCGATTCATGCGCGAGCCCGGTGAAGGAACCGCGAATGGCGGAATCATTGTGCGGCGTGCGCTCGCCCGAAAGATAGGGCAGGAAGGACACGCCGGTCGGCGCCTTCAGCGTCTCCCTGAGTTCCGATGTCAGCTCGCCTGCGCCCTTGCCCGTGATCTCCGACAGCCAGTTGAGCGAATCGGTCGCCGACAGGATGACGCCCATCTGGTGCCAGGTGTTGGGCAGCGCATGGCAGAAGGTGTGCACCGCGCTTGCCGGGTTGGGCAGATAGGATGCGTTGGCGGCAAACAGCACGCCCGACGTGCCGAGCGAGACAAAGGCATGGCCGGCGCCGACCGTGCCCATGCCGCAGGCGGAAGCCGCATTATCGCCGGCGCCGCCAGCCACCGGAATGCCGGCCGCGATGCCCCATTGCGATGCGAGTTCGGCGCGCAGCCCGCCAGCCTTCGCGGTGCCCTCGACCAGCGCCGGCATATGGCTCTCGTCGAGCGATGTCGCGGCAAGCAGGTCCGCCGACCAGCGGCGCTTGCCGACATCGAGCCAGGACGTACCGGCTGCATCAGACATTTCGGAAATGTGTTCCCCGGTCAGCCAAAGCCGCAGGAAGTCCTTGGGCAAAAGCACCTTTGCCACCTTGGCGAAGACAGCGGGCTCGTTGTTCTTCACCCAGGCCAGCTTCGGCGCGGTGAAGCCGGGAAAGACGATGTTGCCGGTGAGCGCGCGGAAGCGTGGATCGGCGTCGAGCGCGGCCGCCTCTACATGGCTGCGCGTGTCATTCCAGAGGATGCAGGGACGCAGCACCTGATCGGCCGCGTCGAGCAAGGTCGCGCCATGCATCTGGCCCGACAGGCCGATGCCCTTAACCGCCGCGAACTGCCCGGGATGCGACGCCTTCAGTTCGGCGATCGCGTCTTGGCAGGCGCGTATCCAGTGCAGCGGATCCTGCTCGGACCAGCCGGGATGCGGCCGCGAAACGTCAAGCGTGCCATGGCCGGAGCCGATGACGCCCTGTCCGGCATCGATCAGCAGCGCCTTGACGCCCGATGTCCCCAGGTCGAGGCCGAGATACATGGTTTCCTCCCACGTTCTTATTTTTTTCGGAGTCCGAAAAATATGCTTCAGCCAGTTTTTAAGGCAAGATCCGCTCCGGGTCAATTCTCTGACAAATCGGCGGCGCGTCTCGAAAACAGCGCCGACAGCGGACTGTCCGGGCGTACCATCGAGCGCTCCATCGTCAGCACCTTGGCGAGCGCGCCGTCGCCGGCGCGCAGGGCGGCCTCGATCAGCGTGAGATCGATGACGTCGCGCTGCGCGTGGCTGCCGCCAAAGCGATGGGCGATCGCCCGGATGGGCCGGATCAATCGGATGGTCTCGGCGTAATTGCCCTCCCCGAACGCCTTGATCGCAAGCGTCAGGGGGTGCCCCACATCCCGCGTGAAAGCGGCATTGTCCGCATCGCCCCGCATCGCCTCGCGCTGGGCCTCGAGCAAGGTCCGGGCCGGGGCGTCGAGCCCGGCGCCGACAAAGGCCATCATCGCATGGGCGTCGTTGAACGCGTAATTGCCGGAGGCGGCCCTGGGCACCCAATTGGCAGCCAGCGCCGCCCAGCGGTCGCCGACATCGACGTCACCGAGATGAAGCCGCCACAGGATTGCCGATGCATCGACCATGTTGAGCGCCAGCGTCGATCTGGCGCCGTAGATCGGTCCGTCATAGAGCGCCAGCACCTCGCCGGTCTCGCCGAGATCGTAGTGGAACAGCGCCAGGTGCCACCAATTGTGCACTTGGAGGAAGCTCTCCTTGGTCCAGGCATCGGGATCGGCACGCATCCAGGCAATTCCGTCCCTTTGCCGGCTTTGCATCTCCATCACATGCGCCACCGCATGTTGCGCCCAGCCGTCGCGCGGTTCAATCTCGACCGCTGTGCGACCCAGCCTTTCGGCCTGTGCGTACTCAGCCATCTCTTCGAGCCCGAACGCCTGCATGCCGAGGATGGCGTGGTAACCCCGCATGTCCGCCTGCCATGACGGCAGGGCGCGGGCGATGCGGTCGCGCAGCATGCGGGCGTTGCCGGTGAAGAAATCGACCTGGTGTCCGACCTGGAGCGCCACGGCATCGAGCGGGAAATCGATCGCTATGTCCTGAAGGATGCCGGAAGCCTGATGCCAGCGGCCGTTGGCGAGGTGGCCGAGGGCTGAGACATGCGCCCGTTCGCGCGTTGTCGCGGCAAGCGGCAGCGCCGCCTCGTGGCAGGTCCTGGCCACGGCCGTAGCTTCCGGCTCGGTGGCAAGGCCGAAGAGATAGCCCTTGAAGACATGCGCCATGACGAAACCGGGGTCCTGCGCGATGGCGCGATCGACGGAGTTGACCGGATCGCCGATGAAACACTGCAATTCGCGCACGGCCTGGCCGTAGAGCGCGAATCCGGCTTCCGTCGCGCCCGAAACTGCCAAGCCGAATGTGTCTTTGATTGGCATGCGAGAGTCCTTGGTCAGATCCGGATGAGCATGATGCCCCTCGGTCCAACATCATCTTAAAGCATGGGCGAAGGCGATGCCATTTCACGGGCACATCTGCGCCATGTCAGTTATTTTTGCAGTTCATCAACCATGAGAGGCAGATTAGGCTTTGTAAAACTGGACGAATTGTGGCTTCAATGCGGCGCGGGTAAGGGGCTTGAAATCGCGATCTGAGAGGGGACGCGATGCGGCACTTTGAAATACAGCCTCCGAACAGCGGTTCGGAGCACATCGGCGAGGCTATTTCTTTGACGCGGCGAAGGCCTAGGCGAATCAATCCTGGGTTTATTAGCTTACTTGCAACTACAGCGCTTATGTTGCTGCCTGGCTCCGCGGCCTTCGCGGCATGCGTGCTGGTTCCGTCTCCGGGAAATGACACCTTCACTTGCGATAGTGGCGATTCGAGCGGCAGCCTCAACGATACCAGCGGCAACAACACGCTGACCTTCCCGGCTGGCGGCACCGGCCAGGTGAGCGGCAATGTCACATTCGGCGCCGGCACGGACCGTATCGACATGCAGTCCGGCACCATCACCGGCGCGGTCGATCAGGGCGCCGGCACGGATTTCTTCGCCATCGGCGGCGGCACGGTCGCCGGCAATGTCCAGCAGGGCGCCGGCATCGACGACTTCAGCATGAGCGGCGGCCAGGTCGGTTCGCTGAACCAGGGCGACGGGCTGGACACCTTCACCATGACGGGCGGCCGCATCGTCGATTTCTTTGACGATGGCGACCGTGCCGTGATGACCGGCGGCCGCATCGGCCGCGTCAACATGAAGCTCGACAAGAACTATTTCAACATGTCGGGCGGCATCATCGACCGCAACCTCGTCACCGGCTTCGATCAGGACACCATCATTCTCTCCGGTGGCACGATCGGCGGCAACATCAGCGTCAGCGGCGGCAACGACAGCGTGACGATCACAGGCGGCACGGTGGGCGGCGATGTGCTGATGAGCTTCGGCGCGGACAATTTCGTCTGGAACGGCGGCGGC
>NZ_RZSJ01000301.1:0-7121 GCF_003998025.1 Mesorhizobium sp. M8A.F.Ca.ET.021.01.1.1 | reverse complement strand
CAGAACAGGATTTCGAGCGACGGCGTGTCCTTTCCGGCGCGCGTATAGCTGGCCGTCGGCTCCGAAACGCGAATGCGCTCGTCGACATAATCATAGGCCCAGAGCGCGCCATAGCGGCGGCAAAGCGTGCAGTTGCAGGCCGTCACCGGGCCGGGATCGCCCTCCAGGGTCTAGTGAGTCGCGCCGCAGTGGCAGGTTCCCGTCAGCATTCGTTCTCCCCGGCTTCCGACGATGGAGGCTCCCCTCGATGGCCATTTTGCCGGACCCGACGCGATGCACGCAAGCCGCGGCTTGGCTCGCTGCTCCAGCCGTACACGCACGACGTCACCCTGTTCCGTGTAATGTCCTTGCCTTCATCGCGGGCTTTCGCCAGAGAAGGCCGATGAATTCGCCTCTGCCAGCCAGCACACGCCAGCGGCTCGACGACCTGCTCGTCCAGCGTGGGCTGTTTGCCAGCCGTTCGCGCGCCCGTGACGCGGTCGAGCGTGGCACGGTGACGGTTGACGGCGCAATTGCCCGCAAGCCCGGCCAGAACGTTTCGCCGCAATGCCTCGTTGTCATCGACGATCCGGCGCAAGGCTATGTTTCGCGCGCGGCGCTCAAACTGATCGGCGGACTGGACCATTTCGGCCTCGACCCCGCCGGCCGCGAGGCCCTCGACATCGGCGCCTCGACAGGCGGGTTCACCCAGGTATTGCTCGAACGCGGCGCGTCCCATGTCACGGCCATCGATGTCGGCCACGGCCAGATGCATCCTGATGTCGGCGGTGATCCGCGCGTAACCGTGATCGAAGGCCTGAACGCACGCGATCTCACCGCCGCCGATCTTGCCGGCCGTAGTCCGGATTTCATCGTTTCCGACGTCAGTTTCATCTCGCTGAAACTTGCGCTGCCGCCGGCGCTTGCTCTTGCGAGGCCCGGCGCCGGCGCGGTCTTTCTGGTCAAACCGCAATTCGAGGCGGGTCGCGAGGCGATCGGCAAGGGCGGTCTGTTGAAGGACCCCTTCGATGCCGCCCGTGTCGCGGGCCTGCTGCAGGATTGGCTGGATGCCGTTCCCGGCTGGCGCTCGCTCGGCCTCCATCTGTCGCCGATCGAAGGTGGCGACGGCAATCGCGAATTCCTGCTCGGTGGGATCAAGGACCGATGAGCGCACGCTTCACAATACGAAAGCTCGGATCGCAGGGCGACGGCATCGCCGAAACCGAAAGCGGCGATCTGTTCATTCCCTTCACGCTGCCGGGCGAGACCGTCACCGCCGCGCGCGAAAGGGATCGCGCCACGCTGATGGCGGTGCTGGAGGCCTCGCCGCTGCGCGTCGACCCTGCCTGCCGCCATTTCACCGAATGCGGCGGTTGTGCCCTCCAGCATTTCGAGACCGAAGCCTATCGCGGGTGGAAACGCGAAAAGGTGGTGCACGCATTGAAGGGCATCGATTGCGAGATTGGCGAACTGGTCGCCTGCGCGCCGCGATCGCGCCGCCGTGTCGTGCTTGCCGCCCGGCGCACTGAAACAGGCATGTTGCTCGGCTTCAATCGCCATCTGTCGCCGGAAATCATCTCGATATCCGAATGTCCGATCTCGCTGCCGGAGATCGTCGCCGCGCTCGGCCCGTTGAAGGCGCTGGCCGGATTGATATGTGCCACCACCAAATCATTCCGGATGGCGGTCACCGTGACGGCTTCGGGCCTCGACGTCGCGGCGCACGACCCCGGCAAGCTCGGCGAACACCAGCGCCGTATCGCTTCCAATTTTGTCATTGCGCAGGGCTTTGCCAGATTGTCCATCGACGACGAGATCGTCATCGAGCCGAGGAAGCCTGTCGTCATGTTCGGCAGCGTCGCGGTCGCCGTGCCGCCGGGCGCCTTCCTGCAGGCGACCGAGGCAGCCGAACAGACAATGGCCGAGATCGTCGGCGGACATCTGAAGCGTGCGAAAAAGGTCGCCGACCTTTTTGCCGGTTGCGGCAGCTTCGCCTTGCGGCTGGCCGCGAAGTCGGAGGTGCACGCGGTCGAAGGCGATGCGGCCGCACTCTCGGCGCTCGACCGGGGTTCCCGCTTCGCGACCGGCATCAAGCGGGTGACGGGCGAACGCCGCGACCTGTTTCGCCGGCCACTGACGTTCAAGGAGTTGAACGCCTTCGACGGCCTTGTCTTCGATCCGCCGCGCGCCGGCGCCGAGGATCAGTCGAAGCAGATCGCCCGCTCGGATGTCCCGTTCGTTGCCGCGGTGTCCTGCAATCCGGTGACGCTGGCTCGCGACCTGCGCATCCTCATCGATGGCGGCTACAGCTTGAAAAGCGTGACGCCCATCGACCAGTTCCTGTGGTCTCCTCACGTCGAAGCGGTCGCCTTGCTGGAAAGGCCGAAGAGGCGGCGGTAGTTCACGACCGCCGGTTCGCAGGAAATTTCTGAAGCCTCTGTTCTTTCGACCAAATTGTGCCCTAAAGCCGCCTTTGTGCGGGTTCCTAATTTCGCATCTTTGGGAAACATTTCGGCCCATTCGCCGTTACTAATATGAACCGATGGCGATAACGGACATGCAGACCCTTCAGAAATTCACCGGCCTCATCATCGTTCTTATCTTTTTCGCGGTCAGCTCCTCGACCGGAGCCCTCGCGCAAGGTGAAAAGCGCTTGGCGTTCGTCATCGGCAATGGCGCGTATCAGGCCGGCGAGCTCGCGACCGCCGCCAATGATGCGGGCCTGATCGCGCAGACCTTGCAGGCGGCCGGGTTCGATGTGGTCGGGGCGCGCGATGTCGATCAGGAATCGCTGCGCGGCGCATTGCGCGATTTCCTCGGCAAGGTCTCCGCCGCCGGTCCCGACGCGATTGTCTTCGTCTATCTCGCCGGCCACGGCGTGCAGTTCGAAGGCGAGAATTACTACTTGCCGATCGATGCCCAGATTGCCAGTCCAGCCGACGTGCCGCTTCAGGCGATGCGGCTCTCCGATGTCACCAAATCGCTGGCCGGATTGCCGACGAAGGTCAACATCGTCGTGCTTGACGCGGCGCGGCCAAATCCCTTCCCGAAGTGGAAAGAGCCGCTGGCCGGCGGCCTTGCGTTGGTCGATCCCGACCCGAACATGCTGATTGCCTTCAACGCCGCTCCCGGAACGGTCGCGCCCGAAGGCAAAGGCCCCTACGGTGCCTATGCCCAGGCGCTGGCCGAGATGATACGCCAAGGCGGATTGTCGCTTGACGACGTGTTCGACCGCACACGATTGCGTGTCAACGAGGTGACGCAAGGTGCGGAAGTGCCGTGGAACGCCTCGAAAATCGTCACGCCTTTCGTCTTCTTCGACCGCGCTGCGGACGCGCCCGCGCCCAAGGTCTCGGAGGCCGACTCCCGGTCCAATCGAACCAGGGCGATCCGCGATTTCAATGCTCATGACGCCTATGTCGCGGCTCTCGATCGCGACACGATGCGCGGCTACGAGGATTTCCTCGTCACTTATCCACACGATCCGATGGCCAAGCGCGTGCGCGCCATCATCGCCGCGCGGCGCGAGGCGATCACGTGGCGTGAGACCTGGCTGCAGGACACCCCGGAAGCCTATTGGTCTTATCTGCGACGCTATCGGCATGGTCCGCATGCCTGGGACGCGCGCTGGCGGCTCGAGCATTTCGACGCTGCGCTGGAACCGCCGGAGGAATTCACCGTCTATGACTATGATTTGCCGCCGCCGCCGGAGGAGGAAATCGTCTACGTCGACAGGCCGGTGCTCTATTTCGACGATCCCGATTTCGACTTCGAGCCGCCACCGCCGATCGCGGTGATCTTCCTGCCGCCGCCGCCGCCGGAATTCGTCGTGTTGGAAGCGCCTCCGCCGCCGGTTGACGTCTTCGTCCTGCCGACACCGGTATTCGTGCCGATACCTGTGTTTATCAATCCGCCGCGTCACATCGTGCCGCCGCCGAACGACATCATCTTCAACAACATCCACAACACGACCGTCATCAACAACATCAACACGACGATCAAAAACGAGACCATCGATCACAATGCTCAGGGTGGCCTCACGACAGGCCAGAAGACGGCCGGAGGCACGGTTGGGGCCGGCCCGGCTGCACTGGCGGCCAGGGTCGCGCTGCCGCCGCTGCTGAAAAAGAGAGTGGCCATGTCCGGTCAGGCCCCGTCCAATCAGCAACAGGGCGGCTTGCCGCCGAAGCCTGGCCAACGTGTGATACAGGGCCAGCAACCTGATGCAGCGACTCCGCTGTCGAAGACCTTGTCGACCGGTAAGCTTGAAACCGATCACGCCCTGCCAGGAGCCAACGGTAGAAAGCTGCCGCTCATCAACGGTAGGCCGGCGCTGAACGACGAGAATTTGCCCAGCAACAAGTCCAGGAAGCAGCTTGGCAAGCAAGGCATCGTTGGCCGCAACCAAGAGGCGACTGGAAATGCCGGTGCAGCTGTTACCGGAGAGCAGGGCACAGCTCGGCAGAACGGCAAGAAGTTCCGCAAGCTGCCGACCGTCAACGGTGCTCCGGCCGAAAATCGGCCTGGCGTGCAGGAGCGGCTCAGGAAGAACAATCCGGAGCTGTTCTCCAACCAAGGTCAAGGCCCGGCCAGCGGAAACGACAGGAGCAGGAAGCTCCGCAGACTGCCGACCGTCAACGGTGAGCCAACCGACAACGGACCGGGCGTGCAGAAACGGTTCAGCAGGAACAATCCGGCGGTGTTCTCCGACGAGAATCAGGGCTCCGCCAGCAGGAACGACAGGGGCAGGACGTTGCGCCGGCTGCAGAACAGCGAACAGGGGGCCGCCGGCCCGCAGGTTAACGTCCAGCGCAACCTCAAGATCAGGCCGAACGAGAATGCGCAGCGTCAGTTGAGACAGGAAAGGCCTAACGAGCAGGTGCTCCGGCCGCAGAGATCGGAGCCGAAGCCGGAATTCCGGGCGCAGCCGAGACAGCAGATGCAAGAGCGGCGTCTCCCGCAGGAGCAGCCGCCACAGCAGCTCAAGAAAAAGCCGTCTTGCGGAAAGCAGGGCGAACCGGCCTGCAACCAGTAGGCTGCCGCGGCCGGGAGTCGCCCTTTCCGTTCGCGGGGCGAACATCCTTGCTCGTTGCCAGACAGGGGGCCTCTGGTGTGGCGCATCAGCCCGTCAAAGGCGATCGCTCCGGCCGCTCAGATTACGCGCTTGGCGGCATCCGTCAGGTTTTCGGCGTGCCGCCTCGCTGGTTGACTGACTGCCAGACATTCGGATTCTGCTGCGACTGACGTTTCAGAAAGTAGTAGCCGGTCGCGTTCCAGGGCCTGATTTCGTCGACCATATTGTCGAGGACGAGATCGCCTTTGTCGGTTTTCACCGTCAGGATGGTGTGGCCTTCATTGTTGAGGTCGCGCACGACCGTCATCAGCAGCGCCTGTCTGGGAAATCCAGCCTCCTGAAGGAGCTTGCGTTTGTAGAGTGCGTAGATCTTGCAATCGCCCTTGCCGTCAACCGGGTAATCCCAATGGTCCGCCATCGTGCCCCAGTGATCGAAATTGCTGACGGGTTCGATGGCGCTGTTCGCCTTCTGATTTATCCGCTTGAGGATGCGGAGGTTCCGTGCTGTCAGCTTGACATTCGCGGCCGGCAGAGCGGGCACCTTGCACTCTTTTGGCCGGCGATGACAGAAGTCGATCCAACCGTAGGGGACGCTGGTGCTTCCACCCACGGCGGCGGCAGAAGATTGCGTCGATCGCGCCTTGAACCACGTCGACTGTGCTGCCGCCGGACTGGCTTGCAGTGCTGTCGCGCCAATCAACGAAACGAAGCCAAGCAGGAAAGACGAAGTCAGGACAGGCCGCATTGCCAAACCACCACCGCAACGAGGAACTGGTGCTGCGTTCGTGCGCAAAAGGGAGCCCAAGCAGTCAAAGACCTAATAATGTCTTAATGTGGATTGTGTTCGCTTCAAGGTCGCGGCCGGGATTCAGGTTGGGAACGCCGGCAATAGCCTGTCGCTGAGAGAATACGCTCGACGAAGGCAGGCACCATCCGTGTCGCCGGCCGCTCGATCTGTTCGTCGAAGTTCTATCGCCACGAACAGGTCGAAACGCGTCAGCGCTTCGTCGATCTCTTCCGAACGGCGCCGAGCCTCAAACCCGGGTGCCGCCGACCGTCATCTGGTTCATCCTCAGATGCGGCTGGCCGACGCCGACCGGCACGCCCTGGCCGGCCTTGCCGCACATGCCGATGCCATTGTCGAGCTTCATGTCGTTGCCGACCATCGAGACGCGGTGCATGGCGTCAGGTCCGTTGCCGATCAGCATCGCGCCCTTGATCGGCTGCGTCACCTTGCCGTTCTCGATCATGTAAGCCTCGGTGCAGCCGAACACGAATTTGCCCGACGTGATGTCGACCTGGCCGCCGCCGAAGGACACGGCATAGATGCCGTTCTTGACCGAGGCGATGATCTCGTCCGGCTCCATGTCGCCCGAGGTCATGTAGGTGTTGGTCATGCGCGGCATCGGCTGGTGCGCATAGCCTTCGCGCCGGCCATTGCCGGTGGCTTTCATGCCCATCAGCCGCGCGTTCTGCCGGTCCTGCATGTAGCCGACCAGCTTGCCGTCCTCGATCAAAACGTTGCGGGCCGAAGGCGTGCCTTCATCGTCGACGGTGAGCGACCCGCGCCGCTCGGCGATGGTGCCGTCGTCGACGACGGTGACGCCCTTGGCGGCCACCTGCTGCCCCATCAGGCCGGCGAAGGCCGAGGTCTTCTTGCGATTGAAATCGCCTTCCAGCCCGTGCCCGACGGCTTCGTGCAGCATCACGCCCGGCCAGCCGCTGGACAGCACGATGTCGAAAGTGCCGGCCGGGGCCGGGATCGCCTCGAGGTTGACCAGCGCCTGCCTGAGCGCCTCCCTGGCGGCGTGCTTCCAACTGTCCTCGACCAGGAAGTCGCCGAACGCCTTGCGCCCGCCCATGCCATAGGAGCCGCTCTCCTGGCGGTCGCCATCGCCGACGACGACCGAGACGTTGACGCGGACCAGCGGCCTGATATCGCGCACCACCTGGCCGTCGGCGCGCACGATCTCGATATGCTGCCAGGATGCGGCGATCGAGGCCGTTACCTGGCGCACGCGGGGATCCTCGGCGCGCAGCCAGGCGTCGATTTCCTGCAGCAGCTTCC
>NZ_RZSJ01000300.1:0-7138 GCF_003998025.1 Mesorhizobium sp. M8A.F.Ca.ET.021.01.1.1 | reverse complement strand
GCATCGAGATGGACGACATAGAGCGGCTCGCCCGATGCGATGCCGATGCCACGGCGCTGGCCGATCGTGTAGCGCAATATGCCCTCGTGGCGGCCAAGCACGCGGCCGTCGATATGGACGATGTCGCCCGGATTGGCGGCGGCCGGCTTCAGCTTGGCGATGATGTCGGAATATTTGCCCTGCGGCACGAAGCAGATGTCCTGACTGTCCTGCTTGGCGGCGACCGTCAGCCCCATCTCCTCGGCGATGCCGCGAACCTGCGGCTTCGACAGGCCGCCAAGCGGAAAGCGCAGATAGTCGATCTGCGCCTGCGTGGTGGCGAACAGGAAATAGCTCTGGTCGCGGTCGGCGTCGACCGGCCGGTAGAGGGCGCGGTGGCCACCATTGGCGCCGGAGCGGATGTAGTGGCCGGTGGCGAGCGCATCGGCGCCGAGATCCTTGGCCGTGGCCAGCAGATCGGCGAACTTGACCGTCTGGTTGCAGGAAACGCAAGGAATGGGCGTTTCGCCGGCGACATAGCTCTCGGCGAAGGGGTCGATGACCGCCTTGCGGAACCGCTCCTCATAATCGAGCACATAGTGGGGAATGCCCAGCGTCTCGGAGACGCGGCGGGCATCGTCGATGTCCTGGCCGGCGCAGCATGATCCGGCCCGATGCGTTGCCGCACCATGATCATAGAGCTGCAAGGTGACGCCGACGACATCGTAGCCCTCGCGCTTCAGCAGGCCGGCGACCACGGATGAATCGACGCCGCCCGACATGGCGACGACGATGCGGGTGTTTTCTGGGCGTCCGGGAAGGTCGAGGCTGTTCATGGTGCTTTCATTCTAACGCGGCGTCTGAATGCCAATGTCGAGAATATAGGTCAAGCTTTCCTGCTGCGCCAGCTTGCAGGGCGACCGGCGGCGCGTCGCGAACGCTGCGAATGGATACATTTCTCCCGGCCAAAACAGGGCTTCCAGCCGCATATTTCAAATGCCCGCTAAAAGACTAACGCGGCGTTCACGATCCTTACCTAGTCATTAGGGTCTGCTTAGGCAATTTTTAAAGCTGTGGCGGTAACGTGGCGGGGATTGGGTCTTTGAGTTTTTTGTAGAGAGTACGATGACCGATCTGGTTAGACCTAGAGTCAAATATGTTATCGGGCCTGACGGCAGCCCGCTTACGATTGCCGATCTGCCGCCGACGAACACGCGTCGCTGGGTCATCCGGCGCAAGGCGGAAGTGGTTGCAGCGGTGCGCGGCGGACTTTTGAGCCTTGAAGAGGCATGCCAGCGCTACAAGCTGACCACGGAGGAATTCCTGTCCTGGCAAGCGTCGATCGACGAATACGGCCTTGCCGGGCTGCGCACCACGCGTATCCAGCAATACCGGCACTAGGCCGGCCTCACCACGATCAAAGGGCGCGGCAAGCCGCGCCCTTTTTCTTTCGGAGCGACGGTGTCGCCGCTCAGATCGTCAGTGCCACCTTGCCGATCGGCCTGGTGGCGAGAAAGGCGTGGGCGGCTCCCGCCTGGTCGAGGGGAAAAGTCCTGGCCACGTGGACGGCAAGCTGTTGCGCGTCGATCAACCCAGCGAGCTCGAGCAGGCCCTCGCGGTCGGGCACCACCGACATGCGCTCGACCCTGATATCGCGCGAACTGGCGTCGGCGCGCGTGGCGTCGTTGACATTGAGCAATGACACCAGCACGCCGCCGGGCTTCAGCACCTTCAGGGAGCGATCGGCATGGTCGCCGCCCAGCGGCTCCAGCACCAGGTCGATGTCGCTGATCTGGCTGGTGAAATCACCCTTGGTGTAGTCGATCACCTCATCGGCGCCCAGCTTGCGCACGAAGTCGAGCTTGCCCGGGCTGGTCGTGGCAACGACGTAAGCACCACGCGCCTTGGCGATCTGCACGGCCAGATGGCCAACGCCGCCAGCTCCGGCGTGCACCAGCACGCGTTGGCCTGATTGCAGTGCGCCATGGCGGACAAGGCCTTGCCAGGCGGTGAGACCGGCCAGCGGCAATGCGCCGGCCCAGGTGTGGTCCGCCCTCTTCGGCTTCGGCGCGATCTCATCGGCCGGCACCACCGCCAGTTCGGCGTAGGCCGCGGCCTGCTTGGGAAAGCGCGGCATGCCGAACACGTCGTCGCCGACCTTGAAGCTGGTGACGCCGGCGCCCAGGGCCTCGACCGTCCCCGAAATATCCCAGCCAAGGATGAAAGGCGGCTCGCCGAGCAGCGGATAGTAGCCGGCGCGCACCGCGCCATCGACGGGATTGATGCCGGCCGCCTTGACGCGGACCAGCACCTCGCCGGCCTTCGGCGTGGGATCGGGCAATTCGGCGATGACAAGAACGTCGGGTCCGCCGACGGCATTCTGGGTAACGGCACGCATGAATCTCTCCTGCTGATCGATGCCACTATCATTTGGAGAGTAAGGAGCTATTGTCTAGTATGCACCTTATTGATACATAGGTACCTCATGGATAGTGATTGCGACTCCCCCTTAGGCTATGACGCGTTCCGGCGGACATGTCCGTCGCACACCGTTTTGGAAATGCTGGCCAGCAAATGGGTCTATCTGGTTGTCTGCGCGCTGCGCAAAGGCCGGCTGCGCAATGGTGCGCTTGCCCGCAAGCTCGAAGGCATCACGCCCAAGATGCTGACCCAGACCTTGCGTGTGCTGGAACGTGACGGCCTGGTGCGGCGAGAGGTCTATCCGGTCATTCCGCCACACGTGGAATATGAACTGACGGAGCTCGGCCAGAACCTGGCGGAACTGCTTACCCAGATCAGATCGTGGGCAGAGCAGCATGCGCCCGATATCAAGGATGCCCGGGCAAGGGCGACCAACGGAAATGAGGCGGACTGGGCGGCCTAGGTCTTGTGCGCCAGCAGCACTTCGCGGCGCCAGCCGGCGCTGGTTCAGGTTGCCGTCCCGACAGCGGGCGCGCTTGTGCGCGTGCCGAATAGCGCCGATGTCGGCCGGTTCAGCCGATCATGGCGCTGCGGCCGCCGGTTTCGGCCTCGCGAATCTTGGTATCGCGCGATTCCAGCATCTCAGCCTTGGAAAGCTCCGCTTCAGCTTCGCCGAGTAATGATTCGGCGGCGCTTCGCTGCTGGGCGAGGTCGCCTTGCGAGTTCCTGAGATTGTCGCGGCGCAGACGCGCCGCCTTGGCGAAGGTCGGATAGGCGAAATGGTTGATATCGGTGATGCCGGCTTTCTTTTCCTCGGCGGTGATCTGAAGCTCCAGTTCGACGGCCATGCGCTCGAACTCGGCGATCATCATGTCGAGCTGCAGCATCTGCCGCCGCTTCTCATTCACCTGAAACTGCTTCAGCCGGACGAGGTTTTCACGTGACTTCATGATTCGGTACTCCCGGAAACGCACACCCGCACATATCGTCCAAACCACTTGGAAAGGCCCAAGCACTGCCCGTATCCACCGGCTTTCCCCGCACTATGGGAAACAAAACCCTAAAGTTTTTTGCCGGCGGTAACCATTCGTTTACGGGCATTGTTAATCATACGGGTCAGGGCTTAAGGCCGGGTAAAAATTCCGGCCGCCGAAGCGAAGCCGCGTCGATGAGTCCCTGGAGTCACTTAGTCCAGGTTATTAATGTGTCGCATTAGGAATTTTGGTCTGTGATTCGTTATTAGATTCAAGAGGGTGTAGAAAGGGGTTAAAAAATCTGATACCGTAATGAACGGGAAATTAGGTTTTGTTAACCATTCGATGGCAGCCTCTCTACAAGGCAACCACTGCTCCGGGGCAGGACGGGTCGTGAAATGGTCCGGCGGCAGAAAAGGGGAATGAAATGCGTGTTCTGCTGATAGAAGATGACAGTGCAACCGCACAAAGCATCGAGCTGATGCTGAAATCGGAAAGTTTCAATGTCTATACGACGGACCTCGGCGAAGAGGGTGTCGATCTGGGCAAGCTCTACGACTACGACATCATCCTTCTCGACCTCAACCTGCCCGACATGTCCGGCTACGAGGTCTTGAGAACGCTTCGCCTCTCCAAGGTAAAGACGCCCATCCTCATCCTCTCCGGCATGGCTGGCATCGAGGACAAGGTACGCGGCCTCGGCTTCGGCGCGGACGACTACATGACCAAGCCGTTCCACAAGGACGAGCTGGTGGCGCGCATTCATGCCATCGTGCGCCGCTCCAAGGGGCACGCCCAGTCGGTCATCACCACGGGCGATCTGGTGGTCAACCTTGACGCCAAGACCGTCGAGGTCGGTGGCCAGCGCGTGCACCTGACCGGCAAGGAATACCAGATGCTGGAGCTGCTCTCGCTGCGCAAGGGCACCACGCTCACCAAGGAAATGTTCCTCAACCACCTCTATGGCGGCATGGACGAGCCGGAACTGAAGATCATCGACGTCTTCATCTGCAAGCTGCGCAAGAAGCTCGACGCCGCTTCCGGTGGCCAGAACTACATCGAGACCGTCTGGGGTCGCGGCTATGTGCTGCGCGAACCGGAAGACATCCGCGTCAGCGCCTGAGCGCAGCCGGCAGAGCTTTTCTAAAAAACCCGGCCATGGCCGGGTTTTTGCATTGTAGGCCGACAATCATTTGTTTTTGCGCACTGCCGGACAGACGGCAGGCCGCCGCGGTTCTCCTGGAACAGCGTTCAGGCAGCGATCTTCAAGGCGCGAAAGCGCTCGAGCAGTTGCGGGCGATTGAAGGGCTTCAACAGATAGCCCTGGGCGCCGGCGCGCTTGGCGCGCATGATCGACGCAATATCGAGTTCGACCAGCGAGATCAGGATCTGCGGCTTGATCGGGCTTTCCAAGGCGCGCACGCGCCGGATGAGGTCGATCGCCTGCATGTCCGGCAGGGCGCCGTCGACGACGATGATGTCGGGCATGTCGGCCGCGCACATCTCCAGTGCGTCAAGCCCGCTGGCTGCCTCGATGACCATCATGTCGGAACCGCCCAGGATGCGTTTTGCGACCTTCCTGATGACGCTTGAATCGTCGACGAACATGCAGCGTTTCATTTTCCGGGTCCTCTTTGCCCTTTGGCAATCCGGTCGTGCGGGGCATCTGCGGCGTAGCCTAGACCGATCTGGTAAAGAAGCCGAAAAGCCGTTAGGTAAAATTTTTGCAAAGATACCGTTCGACGCGCTTTTCCTTGCGGAGTGCTTCGGCGTTGCCGCGCAGGCAAAGTTCATCGCACCCCGATTGGGGCGTCAATGAAATATTTCAGATTGAAATACTTTGTTCGATCGCGCTGCCAGCGTCGATTTCAGGCCGCCGAAAGGACGATTTCTTCAGCCGTCGCATGGATCGAAATCGTCATGTTGGCCTCGCGGGCCAGCAGCAGCGTGTAATAGGGCTGCACCGAATGCGCGTCGATCGGCTCCTCCGGCTTGTGACCGGAATGCAGTTCGAGGAATTTCGGCGGCACACGCAGCATCGGCCCGCTTGCCGAAAGCGAAAAACGCGGCTCGGTTTCGAGATTTTCGAGCGTCACCACCAGCTTGCCGCCGCGCGGAATGGCGGCATTGGCAACCAGGAGCAGGTTGAGCAGCAGCTTGACCTTGTTCTTGGGCAGCAGCGCGCGGATGCCGTTCCAGACCAATTCCGGCTTTTCGTTCTTGAGGAAGGCGATGGCGACGGCCTCGGCATCTCCGGTGTCAATCATCATGCCGGCCGAGCCGGCGGCGCCGAAGGCGATCCGGGCGAACTGCAAACGGGCGGAGGCGTTCTTTGCGCTCTGGCGGATCAGCCGCATGGCGTCTTCGTCGGCACCACCTTCGTCGAGCAGTTCAAGCCCGTTGTTGATCGCGCCGACCGGCGAGATGATGTCGTGGCAGACGCGGCTGCACAAGAGCGCCGCCAGATCGGGGGCGGTGAGGGTGAACAGATCGGCCATCGGTGAAAATCCCTGCAAATTCCACTAGTCGTGACCGGGCGACCTGCTATCGCGCTACCCACACGAATCACGTTCCAACCCGAGGCTTTCTGAATACACAGCACTCGTTCGTACAGCAACAAATCCAAGATTGTCGTCGGGGCAAATGGCGTGTTCGCCCAGGCTGCCGGCCCCGCGCGCTCCCCAAACAGCCTTCGAACCGCCATCTTCATGTGGGAATTTAATGGTTGAAAAAGGATTACGGCATAGTTTGCCCCTAACAGTCATCCTTAACGGCCGCCTAAAAAGAGCCGTACGGATGCGAGGCGTCGGCGAAAGTGCTTCATGACGGAGATTGGAAGCATGTTTTCCCGATTCTATGACCGGAGTTTTCTCCGCGTCCTCTCAATGGCGATCACGCTCATGGGCGTTCTCGTCTTCACGACATCGCCCTTGCGGGCCCAGGAGTACACCGCTCAGGAAATTATCGATTCCGGCCACAAGTTCTTCGGCGCGACGTCGGGCGGGTTGGCCACCGTCGTGGAGAAGATTTTCGCCTCCTACGGTCTGCCCAATGGCTATCTGCTCGGCGAGGAGGGATCCGGTGCGCTGATCGGCGGCCTGACCTATGGCGAAGGCACGCTCTACACCAAGAATGCCGGCGATCACAAAGTGTTCTGGCAAGGCCCGTCGCTGGGCTGGGATTTCGGCGGCGAGGGGTCACGCGTGATGATGCTGGTCTACAATCTCGACGATGTCGGCAACCTCTACAATCGCTATGGCGGCGTCGCCGGTTCGGCCTATGTGGTGGCGGGTGTCGGCTTCAACGTGCTGAAGAACAACAATGTGCTGCTGGTGCCGATCCGTACCGGCGTCGGCGCCCGGCTCGGCGTCAATCTCGGCTATCTGAAACTGACCGAGCGGGCGACCTGGAACCCGTTCTGATCTGTCCAACATGATCGAATCGCGGACAGTTTGAACGGATTCCCGAGCCCACGCCCCGAATGAGCCGCGGCAAGCCCTTGCCGCGGTGCCGGATTTCCGCCATGCCAAGATGGCACAGTCCAGCCTTCCAAGTTGTCGTCGATAACGGGTAGTCCTTTGGTTCAGTCGGTCCTGTTCTTTGCCCTCGGCTTTCTCTGTGCCGGCTTTCTGGCGCTGATGGTGGCTCCGGCCGTCTGGCGGCGCGCCGTCGCCCTGACCCGCAGGCGCATCGAGGCCTCCATCCCGCTGACGCAAGCCGAGATCCAGGCCGACAAGGACCGGGTCCGGGCCGAGTACGCCAAG